>NZ_CP109994.1:4505320-4805675 GCF_025947065.1 Flavobacterium sp. N1736 | reverse complement strand
AGAAAGTATATTATGCAATTCCTTTTCAATTAACTGATTGACTCTTCTGGCACCTAAACTTCCGCCTAAAATCAATAATGTTTTTTTATTTGCATCTAAACCGTAAAAAGCGATTGCTTCATCTCTTTTACTGTCGATATCGATCAAATCCTGACGAACCGGATTTCCTGTAAGAACCATTTTTTCTTTTGGAAAAAAACGCTCTAAATTCTCGTATGCCACACAAATAGCACTTGCTTTTTTACTCAGCAGTTTATTCGTAATTCCCGGAAATGAATTTTGTTCCTGAATTACTGTAGGAATTCCTGCTCCTCCCGCCGCCTGTAATAATGGTCCGCTGGCAAAACCTCCGGTTCCTATTACTACATTGGGTTTAAATTGTCTGATGATTCTTCTTGACTCTAACAAACTTGTTGCCAATTTTAGAGGAAACATCAAATTCTGCAACGTTAATTTTCTTTGTAAACCCGCAATCCAAAGACCTTTTATTTCGTAACCTGCCTGAGGCACTTTTTGCATTTCCATTTTATCTTTGGCACCCACAAAAAGAAATTCAGCATCAGGAAACTGTAATTTTAACTCATTTGCAATTGCAATTGCAGGATAAATATGTCCTCCAGTTCCGCCACCGCTTAATATGAATTTATAATTTGTCATATTTTTAAAAGTTATTCTCCTTAAAAAATTATTCTCTTTTAATCTATTTGTTTAAAACTGCATTCATCGGGTTTCTTGATTTGTCTTCGATAGAATACATTGGTTCTCCTTCGTAGATTTCTTCTCTTTCATCAACCGGCAAATCTTCTTCCGCCAGTTCTTTATCAATTAATCTTTGAAGCGCTTCTTTTCTTCTTTCTTTTTCCAGTTGTTCCTCAACAATTTCTTCGTCTTTTTTAGTAACGCTAATGATAATTCCGAGAGAAAAACACGTCATCCAGATCGAACTACCACCGCTGCTTATCAACGGAAGCGTTTGCCCCGTTACCGGCAATAATTCTACTGCAACCGCCATATTAATCATCGCCTGAAATATCATTGGAAAACCGAGTCCGACGACGACTAATTTTCCAAATAATGTTGTCGCTTTATGCGAAGCAATTACAAATCGGAATAAAAGCAATAAATATAAAACCAAGATTGAAACTCCCCCCACAAGACCATATTCTTCAACAATAATGGCATAAATAAAATCCGAAGATGATTGTGGCAAAAAGTTTTTCTGAACACTTTTCCCGGGACCTAATCCGCCCAATCTTCCCGAAGCAATGGCAATTTTTGCTTTTTCAATTTGATAATCATCTTCATCAGGTTTATCTGTGGTGAAGTTCGCAATACGACTTTCCCAAGTTGAAACCCTGCTAAAAAATCTTGATTCGGGAAATGCTTTGGCAACCAATAAAAAGAACGCCAGCATTGCAATTCCTGAACCAATAATAAAACCAATATATTTTAATGGATATTTACCAATAAATGTCAGCATCATAACCATTGAAAAAATCAACGCTGTTGTCGAAAAGTTCGCCGGTAAAATAAGTGCAAGCGTAATAAAAACCGGAATCCAAAGCTGTACAAATGAGGTTTGAAAAGGCTCATTTTCTTCTTTGGTTTTTGATAAATATCTTGCCACATAAATAAACAAAACAATAGAAGCCAAAGTCGAAGTTTGAAACGTAATCCCAATAAACGGAACCTGAATCCAACGACTTGCATTTGCTCCTGCAATAACAGTTCCTTTCAACAAGGTATAAAGCAATAAAATCCAAACCACAGGCAAAGCAATTTTTGAAATAGCCCTGAAATAATGATACGGAACTTTATGTACCCAATAAATAATCATGAAACCAATACAAATATGTGCCAAATGTTTTACCAGATAACCCAATGTATTTCCCGTTCCGTGACCTATATACGCCAAATTACTACTCGCACTAAAAACAGGCATAAACGAAAACAGCGCCAATAAAGCCACGAATGACCATATTACTCTGTCTCCTTTTAATTTGTTAACCAGTTCTTTCATAATCTTTTGTTTCAGGTTTTTCTTTGTTTCAGGTTTCAGGTTTCTCCTAGCGTGAAACCTGAAACATGAAACTTTAAACTATTTTCTATAAATTGTGTACCGCTTGCTTAAATTGCTTTCCACGATCTTCGTAGTTTTCGAATAAATCGAAACTTGCGCAGGCTGGAGATAACAAAACAGCGTCACCTTTTTCTGTTAATCTTTGTGCCGTTTTTACTGCATCGTTCATGTTGTTTACTTCAACCATAATGTCTACAACATTTCCGAAAGCATTGATGATTTTTTGATTATCAATTCCTAAACAAATAATTGCTTTTACTTTTTCGCGAACCAATGACATCAATTCATTATAATCGTTTCCTTTATCAACACCACCAACAATCCAAACAGTTGGTACATTCATACTGTCTAAAGCAAAGAAAGTAGCGTTTACATTTGTTGCTTTTGAATCGTTGATATATTGTACATTCTGAATTTTCAATACTTTTTCTAAACGGTGCTCAACACCTTGAAAATTTGATAAACTTTCGCGAATTGTTGCATTTCTAATTTGCATCAATTTTGCTACAGAGCTTGCTGCCATTGCATTTTTCATATTATGTTTTCCTTCTAACGCAATGTATTCTGTTTCCATTGTAAACTCTTCTTGGTTGATCTTTATTTCCATTTTGTTGTTATTTATAGAAGCTCCTTCGTCAAAACTTTTTGTCAGTGAAAAAGGAATTAATTTTGCTTTTGTTTTGTTATTTTTTAACCATTCTGTAATTGCTTCATCGTCTGCATCGTAAATCAAATAATCGCTTTCAGTCTGGTTCATTGTAATTCGAAATTTCGAATTGATATAATTTTGATATTTATATTCGTATCGATCTAAATGATCAGGACTAATATTGGTAATTATGGCAATATCCGGCCTGTAATCTATAATTCCGTCGAGTTGAAAACTGCTTAACTCAAGAACGTATGCATCGTATTTATTTTCGGCTACCTGCCAGGCAAAACTCTTTCCTATGTTTCCTCCCAATCCTATATTCAAACCTGCCGATTTCAACAAATGATGTGTTAACATTGTTGTGGTAGTTTTACCGTTGCTGCCTGTAATTCCAATTGTTAAAGCTTCGGTAAACGGTTTTGCAAATTCAATTTCTGAAATCACTTTTACTCCCGCCGCAATAAGTTTTTTTACTATAGGAGATTTTTCAGGAATCCCCGGACTTTTCATGACGACATCGGCATTCAAAATCAGGTCTTCGGTATGCTGTTCTTCCTCCCAAGCAATTCCATTAATAATAAGAACTTCTTTATAGCTTTCCTTTATCTTTCCAAAATCAGATACAAAGACTTCGTATCCTTGTTTTTTTCCGAGAATAGCCGTTCCAACGCCACTTTCTCCTCCTCCCAAAACTACCAATCTCATCTATCTTAATTTTAATGTTACTATTGATAATATGGCTAACATGATGGCAACAATCCAGAAACGGGTTACAATTTTACTTTCATGATAGCCCTTTTTCTGATAATGATGATGCAAAGGCGACATCAGGAAAATTCTTCGGCCTTCGCCAAAACGTTTCTTTGTATATTTAAAATAAGCTACCTGAATAATTACAGAAGCACTTTCTGCAAGGAAAATTCCGCAGAATAAAACGATCAATATTTCTTTACGAACTGCAATGGCTAAAACTGCTATGATTCCGCCAATCGTCAAACTTCCGGTATCTCCCATAAACACAGATGCGGGAAAGGAATTATACCAGAGAAATCCAATTAAAGCACCCACAAAGGCAGATATAAAAACCGTCATTTCTCCCGAATTGGGTATGTACATTATATTGAGGTAATTCGAAAAAATAATATTACCTGAAACAAACGTGAATATTCCGAGTGCGAGAACCGATATTGCCGAGGTTCCTGCGGCGAGTCCGTCAATTCCATCCGTTAAATTAGCTCCGTTTGAAACTGCTGTAATGATGAAAATTACAACCGGAATAAAGATCAGCCAAGCCCATTTTTCATATCCGTCTCCTAAAAACGATAAAACTTCAGCATAATCAAACTCATTATTTTTTACAAAAGGAATTGTCGTTGCTGTCGATTTTTCTTCTACCGGAGCAGGCAATACAACAGTTGTATTATTATTTGCTCTCAATAAATCTGTTCTGACATTATCTGTTCTTATCGTAACAGCAGGATTAAAGTATAAAACCGTACCCACAATAAGTCCTAAACCAACCTGACCAATAACTTTAAAAATACCTTTAAGCCCTTGTTTATCTTTTTTGAATATTTTAATATAATCATCCACAAAACCAATTGTTCCCATCCAAAGTGTAGTTACAATAAGCAATACGATGTAAATATTTTGCAAACGAGCAAACAATAAAACCGGAACCAACGTAGCAAAAATGATAATCAGTCCACCCATTGTTGGCGTTCCTGCTTTTTCATTTTGACCTGCAAGACCAAGCTCACGAACTGTTTCACCAACTTGTTGCTTACGCAGAAAATTGATAACCCGTTTTCCATAAATCGTTGATAAAAGCAGCGAAAGCATAAATGCCAAAGCTGATCTAAAAGTGATGTACTGAAAAACTCCAGCCCCTGGCATGTCTAATGTTTTTCTCAAATATTCAAATAAATAGTATAGCATATATCGTGGTTTATTTGGTAAATCGTTTATTTGTTTATTCGTTAGTTTGATTTAATAATTATTCGATTAAACGAATAATCAATTAACCGGTTAAACTTTTATTTTCTTAGTTGATCTAATATTTCTTTTATAATTTCCATATCGTCAAAATGATGGCGAACACCATTTATTTCCTGATACGTTTCGTGTCCTTTTCCGGCAATTAATATAATATCGTTAGGCTGAGCCAATTGACAAGCGGTTTTAATGGCTTGTTTTCTATCGGTAATTCTCAGCATTTTTTTATAATTCTGTGGTTCAACACCTTTTTCCATTTCGTCCAAAATCACTTCAGGATCTTCGTTTCTTGGATTATCAGATGTTAAGATGGCTTTATCGCTCAAATCTGCTGCGATTTTAGCCATAATTGGTCTTTTTGTTTTGTCCCTGTTTCCGCCGCAGCCCACAACTGTAATCAATTGCTCGTTTTTAGTGCGGATATCAGCAATCGTTTTTAACACATTATCTAATGCATCCGGCGTGTGTGCATAATCTACAATCGCTGTAATATTTCCTTCTGAAACGATATACTGAAAACGTCCCGAAACACTTTCTAAATCAGACAATAAACGCAAAGCTTCCAGACTATCTATTCCTAATTCTACCGCAGTTCCGTAAATTGCCAAAACATTATAAGCATTAAAAGTCCCAATTAGTTTTACCCAAACTTCATTGTCGTTTACCTTTAATAATAAACCTGATAATTGACTTTCTAAAATTTGAGCTTTAAAATCGGCGTATGTTTTTAAGGCGTATGTGCGTTTTCTTGCCACTGTATTTTGCAGCATAACAGTTCCGTTTTTATCATCGATATTTGATAAAGCAAAAGCCGTTTTTGGCAATGAATCAAAAAATGATTTTTTAACATCTCTGTATTCTGCAAAAGTTGGATGATAATCTAAATGATCGTGCGAAAGATTGGTAAAAATCCCTCCAACAAAATGCAATGCTTCTGTACGTTTTTGGTGAATTCCGTGTGAACTCACTTCCATAAAGCAATGTGTAACGCCAGCCTCAATCATTTCATTTAAATAATGATTAATGGTGATCGAATCCGGAGTTGTATGTGTTGCATTATATTCGGTTTCATTCACCATGATTTTTACGGTTGATAATAAACCAACTTTAAATCCTGCTTTTTGAAACAATTGAAACAATAATGACGCAATTGTTGTTTTTCCGTTTGTACCGGTTACGCCAACTAATTTTAATTTTTCAGAAGGATTTCCAAAATAATTAGCCGCCATAAAAGCCAATGCCGTATTGGTATCGTTTACTTTTATATACGTGATTCCTTTAGCAGGATTTTCTGGTAAAGTATCACAAATAACAGCAACTGCACCTAACTGAATTGCTTTTTCGATATAATCATGACCATTAGAAAGTGATCCGCGAATGGCTATAAAAACATCATTCTCTTCAATTTTTCTTGAATCAAAATCAATTTTGTTTATAGCAATTTCTGTCGAACCTGTTACAGACTCAATTGCTACCTTATATAATATGTCTTTCAGTATTTTCACGATAATTCTAATACTATAGTTGTGTTTTTACTAATATTTTGTCCAGCCTGCAAAGACTGTTTTTTAACTTTTCCTACCCCGTTTACTTTTACTTTTAAACCTAAGTTTTCCAGTAAAGCAATAGCATCCATTCCCGGCATTCCTTTTAAATCAGGAACTTGGTTTGATTTTTTATTGGCTTCAACCACATAATATTTATCATAACTTAAATCCTGCTTTGGAACTCTTGAATCCAGTTTTTTAATTTTATTTGTTGATGGGGCATCTGTAAATATCTTTTGGGCAATTCTTTTAAAAACAGGTCCTGCAACATCGGCTCCATAATAATTATTCTTAGATGTATTTGGTTTGTGAACCACTACAATACAAGAATATTTAGGATGATCTGCCGGAAAATATCCTACGAAAGAAGATGCATAATACAATGCTGATTTTCCTTCTTTTCCTCCATAATTTACCTGAGCCGTTCCCGTTTTTCCTGCCATCGAAAAATCTTTCGAATACAATTTAGAACCCGTTCCTTTTTTTACCACATTAAGCAAAACTGCTTTTATTTTAGCGATCGTTTCCTGCGAACATACTTTTGGATTGATCACTTCAACATCAAACTTTTTGATGGTTTTGTTCCATTCTTTTATTTCAGAAACAAATTGAGGTTTCACCATTACTCCGTTATTCGCTACCGAATTATAAAAAGCCAGTGTTTGCATTGGAGTAACCGAAACTCCGTAACCAAATGCCATCCACGGAAGTGAAACTCCTGACCAATGTTTGTCTCCGGGCTGTGGAATATATGGTCTTCCTTCTCCTTTAAAATGTAATCCTAATGTCTTATTTAATCCGTATCCATTAATATGGTCTACAAACTTTTTCGCATTATTTTTGTAATTATCATAAACCGCCTGAACCATTACTGTATTTGACGAAAGTTCGAATCCGCGGGCTAATGAAACTTTTCCGTAACCTCCTTTGTGCGAATCTCGAACGGTTCTGCCATAATATTTAATTTCTCCGGCTTTACTATCATAAACCGTACTTGTATCTGCTACTTTATCTTCTAAAATCGCCATTAAATCAACTAGTTTAAAAGTCGATCCCGGTTCCTGAGATTCTGCAATAGCGTAATTTGTGGTTTCGTAATATGATCCGTCTTCTGCTCTTCCTAAATTCGAAATCGCTTTCACATGACCTGTTTCTGTTTCCATAACCACCACACAACCGTGATCTGCTTCATAATCTTCCAACTGTTTCAACAAAGCGTGATGCGCGATATCCTGAATAAAAACATCAATTGTCGAGATTACGTCATAACCATCTATAGGATCAACTTCGTTTAAATCGCGAATTGGCTTCCACTGTCCTTTTGCAATTTTTTGTTTTAGAATTTTACCGTCTTTCCCGTTCAGGTAATTTTTAAAAGCCCATTCAATTCCTTTTCCAACTTCAACTCCGGTTGCAGGATCAATTCGGTCGTAACCAATTGTTCTTTCAGCAATTTTTCCTATCGGATGTTTCCTCACAGTTTCCTGTTCAATGATAATTCCGCCTTTAAACGGACCTAAATTGAACAACGGAAAACCTTTTATTTTTACATATTCCGTATAACTTAAATTGCGTCCTATTAAATAATAGCGATTTTTGTTTTCTCTGGCTTTTCTTAATTCTTTTTCATAAAAACCTCCCGGTCTGTCCAAAACGGTTGCTAATGAATCTGATAATGCTTTTACGTGTTTTTCAAAAGTTTCTGTTTTTGGCGCTTTTGCATCAAATCTAATTTCATAATTAGGTATTGATGTTGCCAGTAAACTTCCGTCTGCTGAATATATATTTCCTTTATTTGCCGGAATTACAAAATTCTTAATCGTACGCTGTTTCGCCAGTTTTCTGTAATAATCTCCTTCAACCCATTGAATATTGGTTAACTTAACAACAATAGCAATTGCCATCACGAAGATGAAAACTGCTACGAGGTAAATTCTGTAGGATATATGTTTATCGTCTACTGCCATATTCTTTTAAAGAAATTTTTTTCTTCTTCTTTTTTAACTTCTATTTTCACCGGAGGAACTGTTGATGGAAAAATTTGCTTTTCGAGCATTTTATCCGATATCGTTGACTCCATTTTTAATTTCATTAATTCTGATCTTCTGTCTACAAATTCTGATCGCAATTCTTTTACTTCATTATTCAGTTTTGCAATTTCAAAAACCTTTTGTTCGTATCGCTGTGTATTGGCAATCATTATTATGGCAAGCAAAATAAGAAAAACAATAAATCGCCAGTTTTTCACCGCGTCATCGTTTATTAGAAACCTTGCTTTTAATATGCTAAATACTCCGCCTTTCATTTTATACCTTAATTATATCTTTTCAGCAATTCTTAATTTTGCACTTCTTGCTCTGTTGTTAATTTTAATTTCAGCATCATCAGGAACAATTAATTTTCCGATGGTTTTAAACGGAACTGAAAAATTTCCGTAAAAATCACGTTCCGGCTCACCTTCAAACATTCCGTTTTTAATAAATCTTTTTACCAATCTGTCCTCTAATGAATGGTATGAGATTACTGAAAATCGTCCACCCGGATTTAAAATTTCTAATGACTGCTCAATAAATTCTTTCAGAACATCCATTTCCTGATTTACCTCAATTCGAATCGCCTGATAAATCTGAGCCAATATTTTATTTCGAACTCTTTCCGGTAAATATTTTGCGAGAACATCTTTTAATTCGTCTGTTGTTTTAATTGGGCGATGTTCTCTTGCTTCTACAATTGTTCTTGCCAAAACGGGTGCATTTTTCAACTCTCCATAATCAAAAAAAACACGACGTAAATCCTGTTCTTCATATTCATTAACCACACGGTAAGCATTTAAATCATTTTTCTGACTCATCCGCATATCGAGTTCGGCATCAAATCTTGTCGAGAAACCTCGCTCCGGAACATCAAACTGATGTGATGAAACACCTAAATCTGCCAAAATTCCATCTACACTTTTTACTCCGTGAAAACGTAAAAATCTTTTTATAAATCTAAAGTTCTCATTAATTAAAGTAAACCTTTCATCCGGCAACGCATTTGCAAGCGCATCTTCATCCTGATCAAAAGCAAACAACTTTCCGTTTGGTCCCAATTGTTTCAAAATTTCTTTTGAATGACCTCCGCCACCAAACGTTACATCTACATATATTCCGTCAGGTTTAATATTTAAACCATCAACTGTAGGATGAAGTAAAACCGGATTATGATATTCCATTGTCGTCGTCATTAATATTTCCCATTACTTCTTCGGCTAAATCTGCAAAATCCATATCTTCGCCGCTTATTGATTTTTCATATAAATCCTTATCCCAAATCTCCACAATATTAACAGCAGATGAAAAAACCACATCTTTCGAAATATTTGAAAATGCAACCAAATCCTTTGGAACCAATAATCTTCCTAATGCATCAATCTCTACTACTTTAACTCCGGCAGTAAATCTTCGAATAAAATCATTGTTCTTCTTTACAAAGCGATTCAATTTGTTGATTTTTTGCATCATCAAATCCCACTCTTCCATCGGATACAGTTCTAAACACGGCTGAAAAACAGAGCGCTTCAAAACGAAACCGCTTTGAAGAGAGGATGCCAACTGCTTTTTTAAAGGTGCAGGCATTAATAGCCTCCCTTTAGCATCGACTTTACACTCGTATGTTCCTACAATTGTGTTCAAGAAAAATTCATTAACATGTTATACAGCAAAAATATAAAAAATATTACCACATTTTACCACAATCTACCACTTTGTTAATAAGTTTAACCACTTTTGCCACAAATCACCTAATTAATAGATAATCAATACTATAGATTATAATTAATGAATCGATAATTCTATTTAACATTTGCAAAAAATACTTGGTTATTCTCTTAAAAACCGCTTATTATATTAATTTTTTAACATTTTGCAATTGTTTAATTTTCATGAATAAAACCTGATTTTTAACCACTTAGAAGTTCTACTAAAATTATGTAGTTAAAAAATGGCAGCAAAAATCCATTTTTATTTATTAAACCCTATATTTGTCCAAATTGAAATTGGCATTAGATTAGATGGACAAAAACTACAAAAAAGAAGGCAGATACAGCTATTATGAAGCTGGTGAAGGAACTCCTATAGTTATTTTACACGGCTTAATGGGAGGCCTGAGTAACTTTGACGCTGTAGCAGAATATTTTCCAACGAAAGGATACAAAGTTGTCATTCCTGATTTGCCAATATATACTCAAAGTATTTTAAAAACCAATGTAAAAAGTTTTGCAAAATACGTAAAAGACTTTATCACCTTTAAAGGTTTTGATAAGGTAATTTTATTAGGTAATTCACTAGGAGGACATATTGCTCTTTATCATACAAAATTATATCCTGAAAAAGTTGCAGGACTTGTAATTACCGGAAGCTCCGGTCTTTACGAAAGTGCAATGGGAGATAGTTACCCAAAAAGAGGCGATTATGGATACATCAAAAAGAAAGCTGAAGATGTATTTTATGATCCTGCAATAGCAACTCCGGAACTTATCGATGAAGTTTATGCAACAGTTAACGACCGCATCAAATTAATCAAAACCCTAACAATTGCAAAGAGCGCTATTCGCCACAATATGGCAAAAGATTTACCAAAAATGACAGCTGAAACCTGTATTATTTGGGGTAAAAATGATGCTGTAACCCCACCAAATGTGGCCGAAGAATTTGATAAATTATTGCCTAATTCAACTTTATACTGGATAGACAAATGTGGACACGCTGCTATGATGGAACATCCTCAGGAATTTAATAAAATTCTGGAAGAATGGCTCATTAAAAAGAATTTATAGCACATACCTTTCGAATTTAAGGAGGTTTTAAAAACAAAACAAATGAAAATTACAACCGCCGAATTTATTATCAGTAATTCTGAAGTTGCAAAATGTCCGCAGGATTTTTTGCCGGAATATGCTTTTATCGGCCGATCAAACGTAGGCAAGTCATCTTTGATTAACATGCTTACCAATCATAAAAATTTAGCAAAAACATCAGGAAGACCTGGAAAAACGCAATTAATAAATCACTTTAAAATCAACAACAATTGGTTTTTGGTCGATTTACCGGGTTACGGTTACGCTAAAGTATCTAAAAAAACAAAATCAGTATTTCAGCAATTTATTACTGATTATTTTGAAACAAGAGAACAATTAGTCTGTGCTTTTGTTTTGATTGATATTCGTCATGAAGCTCAAAATATAGATATTGAATTTATGTCGTATATGGGCGAAAGCGAAATTCCGTTTTGCATTATTTTTACCAAAGCGGATAAAATCAGTAAAGTAAAAATTGACTCACATATTGCAGCTTACAAAAAGCAAATGTTTGCCAATAACTGGGAAGAAATGCCTCATTATTTTGTAACCTCTGCAACAGAATCAACAGGAAAAGAGGATGTATTAAATTATATTGACGAAGTAAATCAGGAAGTTTTTAAGAACAATAGTCAGTTTTAAATTCCAGTTTTTTATACATAACAAACCCGACAGGTTTTAAAAACTTGTCGGGTTTACTATTTTTTGTCATTTCCACTATTTCGTTAATTCCAGTTTCTCCGCAAAATAATCACAGAAATCTTTCATTGTATCCGACATTTTTTCGTCGTCTGTAGCGCGTTTAAAAGTATCTGACATTGCTACTAATGTTTGGTGAAAGAAAATCTTCATTTCATCTACCGGCATATCTTTCGTCCATAAATCAATACGCATTGTTTCTTTGGCTTTACTGTCCCAAATAGACAACATAATTGCCTTTGCTTCTTCTGCCTGAACACCGCCGTCCTGAGCGCTCCATGTTAATTTTTCGGGAACACGGTTTTCGTCTAATTCTATATTGAATTTAATTTCTGAGTTTATTGTATCTGACATTATTTCTTAGGTTTATATTTTGACTTTTCGAAAATTTCTTTCGCATTTGTTTTTAATAATTCCGGCAAAGTTACATTATTGTTTTTCATGTACGATCGTACCATTTGCCATCCAATCCAGGCTCCAACTCTTCCCGGAGAATCGTTATCTATTTCCAGGTAAAATTTAGAAAACGGCGCAGGAGCAATAAATCGGGTATTTAATTTTGGATCTTCGCTGTAAAGCATTTCATTTTCAATAAAATGACGCCACATATAACTTTCATTTTCTTCACACCATTTTATTTGTTCCGGTGTATAACCCATTTTTTCCGCATCTGTATATTCAGGTAAAAGCAAATCTTTTGTGTACAATTGTTTTCCTTCAAAAATCATTTGAGAAAGCAGCGTTCTATCCGGAGAAGCAGGAATTTTTCTAAAAGCAAAGCTCGAAACCACATCCGGCATGATTTGTCTTTCTTCAAAATTCTGTTTTAGGTAATTTGGAAACTCATAAAACTTATGTTCTTTTCCTAAATACAATTCTAACGAAACAATAACTAAACTATCTGCATAAATAGCTTTTGCATTATAATCCATTTCTCCAATTACCGTAATTACTTTTGGTATTTTAGTTTCAGGAAAATAATATTTAACATGCTGGAAAAGTGCATTGAATTCTTCACGAACCGGTTCAAAATTTGAATACTTTTTTTGAACTTCCGTATAAACCTCTCTCCATATTGGATCCTGCATTTTATGCAGCCAGACATTATCATCGTTTCCGGCAGGAAAAAAGAAAGGATATTGTTTTTTTACTTTCGCTAAATCCTCAGGTTTGGTTTCAAAAAACACCTTATCAAAACGTTCCACCTTAACATCAACGGGGATTTCCTCGACAGCTTTTTCTACTTTACTTTTTTGGTCACACGACAAAAAAAACAAGCACAGAACCACTACAAAGCGATATATTTTCATTTTATTTTAATTAGATTTGTGTTGCATGAATTTAAGAAAAACATGTACTTAAAAATATTTGTGCAAATATACATTCCAGTATCTTAAACTTGACCAATTATGACTAAAAAAAGCACTATTCAAACAGAAAAAGTAAATACACACATTGTAGAGTGGTTAAAAAATTACGCTAGCAACGCAAAAGTAAATGGTTTTGTAATCGGAATTTCCGGTGGAGTTGACTCTGCTGTGACTTCTACTTTATGCGCCCAGACGGGATTAAAAGTTCTTTGTGTAGAAATGCCAATTCATCAGGCAGAAAGTCAGGTTTCGAGAGGAAGGGAACATATTGAGCAATTAAAAAAACGTTTCCCGAATGTGTCTGACGTAAAAACAGATTTAACAGCCGTTTTTGAAGCTTTTAAGGGCTCTGTACCAAAAACAGACGACGAAGGCAAAGTAAATCTTTCTTTGGCAAATACTCGTGCACGTATACGTATGACGTCATTATATTATTTAGCAGGAATTCATGGTCTTTTAGTTGCCGGAACCGGAAACAAAGTAGAAGATTTTGGTGTAGGATTTTATACAAAATATGGAGATGGAGGAGTCGATTTAAGTCCAATTGCCGACTTAATGAAATCAGATGTTTATGCTCTGGGAGAATTTTTAACAATTCCAGGCTCAATTTTAACAGCTGCACCTACTGATGGATTATTTGGTGACAACAGAACCGATGAAGATCAATTGGGAGCAAGTTATGACGAGCTCGAATGGGCGATGTTGGCCGCGGAGTCAGGAAAGACGCCAGCTGACTTCACTGGGAGAGAAAAATCTGTCTTTGAAATTTATAAACGTTTAAACACCAGCAACAAGCATAAAATGGATTCGATACCCGTTTGTTTGATACCAAAAACGTTAAAATAAACTTTTTAACATTTGTCTTCGATTAATTACAGAATTTATTTATTAATTTTACAACTCCAAAAAACATGATAATAATTCTAAAAAGGTAAAATTATGATTAAAGTATGTCTTGCAGACAATCATCCTGTGACTCACTTTGGCGTGAAATCTTATTTCAAAGACCACGATCAAATTTCAATTGTTGCCAACGTAGGCAATTTTTCAATGGTTAGAGATATTCTTCAGACGAAGGAGATCGATATTCTAATTCTAGATTTAGAATTAGAGGGTCTTTCGAGCATCTTCGAAGTGAAATCTATTCTGAAAAATTTCCCAAAAACAAAAATTGTAATTTTTAGTGACCTCGCTGAACAAATGTACGCTCCAAATGCGATTAAAGCGGGAGTTTCCGGGTATGTGCACAAAACAGAAAAACTTGAAACATTAGGTCTTTCTATTATTAAAGTACACGAAGGGAAAATTATTATCAACGAAACTGTACGTAAAAACATGGCTCTTATTGCTAAACAAAGCAAAAGCGAACGCTTGTACAGAAAACTTTCGAACCGCGAAATTGAAGTTTTGCGCTACTTAAGTGATGGTAAGAAAAATAATGAGATCTCAAAAATTTTAAACCTGAACGAAAAAACGATCAGTACTTACAAATTGAGATTATTGACTAAATTAAACGTGACTAATTTAGTTGACTTAGTTAATAAAGCTAAGACATTAGAAATTATTTAATGGTGTAAAATTACTCGACACTGGTATATTCCAAATATCAGGGAGAATAATCCAAAAACCGTAGACAAAAGCTCTATGCTATTTTAAATAGTATAGAGCTTTTTAATTTTTATTAGTGATAAGGAACAACTACTCTACCCAGCTTTCTCGAAAAATTATTGAGTAATTTAGAATAATCAATAACCATAGAAAGAAGTTCTGAATTATCTTCCTGTGGATCCGACAGGAGCGAATTCTTTAATTCATGAATTATTTTTGAAACTAAATACCAGCGCATCGAAAAAATAGTTTCCGAAACATTTTGTTCGATTGTTACATTTTTATGTTTTGGAAAAATATTCTGCCCTTCCCAATTATGAATCACTACTTTTTCGTCTTCCATTAAAATATTCGTTACTTCCTGAGCAAATTCAGGCTGTAAATGCATCAAATATTTATCTAAACTAAAATTTTCATTTTGATTGTAGAAATCCATGATATTTGTGTAAATATTTTGGAACAGTGAATTTGAAAGCTCTACTTCGTCTTCCTGCAGGCTTAAATAAACTTTTTCGTAGACTTTATATTTTCTTTTTTCTGTAACTTCTTTAACAACACCTTCTTCATCGGCTTTTAGGTAAACGTCTTCAAAGTCTTGGAGAACACTACCGTAAAGCAATAATATTTCTATTATTTTGCGTTCAAAACCATATAAAATATCGACTTTTTCAGTCTGCTGTCCCGGATATCCCAACTCTCCCGGATAACCCTCCGGCGGTCCTGATCTTGGATCTTCAGGATCTCCTCCACTATATTTTGGGTTTTGGTTTCTAAGAACTTCAAAAGGTTTTTGTTCCTGCTTTTGCTTTTTATTAGCTTCTGCAACATCTTTTTGAATTAACTGCGCCAAAGTGCTCACCAAAACCTGCTCGGAAATATCCATTATTCGTGCACATTCCTGAATATATACTTCTCGTTGAATACGATCCGGTATTTTAGAAATACTCGTTACCATATCGCGAATCAGATCGGCTTTTTTTACAGGATCGTTCTTGGCTTCGTTCATTAAAATCGAAGCTTTAAACTGTATAAAATCTTTACTGTTTCCTTCTAAATAAGCCACTAAATCATCGTGCGAATTTTTTCGTGCAAAACTATCCGGATCTTCTCCATCAGGAAAAGTACAAACTCTTACGTTCATTCCTTCTTCCAGAATTAAATCAATTCCACGAATAGAAGCGCGTAATCCTGCAGCATCACCATCAAAAAGTACCGTTATATTTTTTGTTAAACGATTTACCAAACGAATTTGGTCCGGCGTTAAAGCAGTTCCTGACGAAGCTACAACATTCTCAATTCCGGCCTGATTAAACTGAATCACATCAGTATAACCTTCAACCAAATAACAATTATTTAGTTTTGCGATCGATTGTTTGGCCTGAAAAATTCCGTAAAGCACTTTACTTTTATGGTAAATATCACTTTCCGGCGAGTTTAAATATTTTGCGGCTTTTTTATCATTGGTTAAAATACGTCCTCCAAAACCCAAAACACGTCCCGACATACTTTCAATAGGAAACATTACGCGGCCTTTAAAACGGTCAAAAGGGCGATCTTCTCTCGCAATTGTTAAACCTGTACTTTCAAGAAATTCAAGTTTATATCCTTTGCCCAAAGCTTCTTTAGTAAGCGCATCCCAGGTTTCAGGCGAATATCCTAAACTAAACTTTTTGATGGTTTCGTTTGTAAAACCTCTTTCTTTAAAATACGAAAGTCCAATTGCTTTTCCTTCTTCTGAATTTAAAAGCGTGTTATGAAAATATTCTTTTGCAAATTCCGAAACCAAATACATGCTTTCGCGAACATCTGTTATCGCTTTTTCAGCATCTGTTTGTTCAGTTTCTTCAATTTCAATATTGTATTTTCTGGCTAAATACCGAATGGCTTCCGGATACGTAAAATGGGAATGTTCCATCAAAAAAGCGACAGAATTCCCTCCTTTTCCTGAACTAAAATCTTTCCAGATTCCTTTTGCAGGCGAAACCATGAACGAAGGAGAACGTTCATCCGAGAATGGACTCAGACCTTTAAAATTACTTCCGGCACGTTTTAAATTCACGAAATCACCAATAACCTCCTCTACACGAGCAGTTTCAAAAACAGAATCAATTGTACTTTGTGAAATCAAAACGTAAAATATTTTTAAAGTTGAGAGCCTGTAAAAATACATAAATCCATCCTGAAATTTGATCATTTTTTCATAAAAAAAGCGCCTCTTTCGAAGCGCTTTTTCTACTAACTAAACTCAACCGTATTCTTAATTTAAATCGAAACGTAATCCTAATGAAATATTTTTTTCGTCAACTGCATTATCCTGAAATAAAGGGTTTAAATCATATTTACAATACAAACTAAATTCTTTATATCCGATGTAAGAACTTAATCCGTACATAAAATTATTTACATTATAATCGCCTTTTATAGTTGTTTTATATTTTAAATCTTCTTCTTCAAACTTCAAAATTTGTTTTGACTTTACGTTGATTCCGGCATAACCTCCAATTCCGAAACGGAAACTTTTATGTGTTTTAAAATAGGTTTTTCCGTTACTAATTGTGGGTTTAGAAAAATCGAATTCCAAATGCAGCGGCAATACCAAATAGACATTTCTAAATCGGGATTCATCAAGATTTACAGTATTCACTTCCAGATTAGTCTGGTCTCCGTTTACCACAAAACTGCGATTATCTGTTGGGCGAATATTGTTGTACATTAATGAAAGTCCGTATTTTGCATGAAGTAAATTGTTGTTTTTCATTAATCTTGAATTATAGGTAAAACCCCATTCATAAAAATGCGAACCTATAAAACTATAATTTGAATCCTGAAGTTTTCCGTCGGCCATCATATTATTCAAACCCATTGCGAACACAAATTGCGAAGTAGTTCTTTTTTCTCCATGAATAGAATCTCTTTTTTCCCTGTTTTTGTCGCTCCAGTTTCTGTCGTTCCAATGAATTACCAAAGTATGTTTTCGGGTCGAATCCTGTTCCTGCTCTTTGATTTTTCCATCTACTTTTTGCTGAACCAAATCATTTAGTTCGTTTTGCGCCAAAGTTATTTTCTCCTCGATAATTACAGCGCGTGCTTCTGCAAGTTCTTTCTTGCGTTTATCGGCTTGTTCCAATGTAATTTTGCCATTAGATAATTGAACGTTTACAGCTTCGACTTCTTCTTTCAAAGCTGCTTTTTCTTCTTTGGTAATTTTCTCTATTTTATTGGCAATTTGTTTTGCTCTTGATTCAAAACTTTCTTGTCCAAGCACTTTACTGACAAATAAGAAAACTAAAATTACGAGGTAAAGGGTAAAATTTTTCATGATTGATTTTGATTGATTGATTGATTGATGATTGTTTTTTTAATTGTTAATTATTGATGGTGAAATGTTGATTGTTGATTATTAATTGCTAGCTTTATTCTTTGCTCTTTATTCTTTGCTCTTTTTTCTTTACTCTTTATTCTATATTCTTCATTCCTGCTGATTTCTATTGGCCAAAGCCACTTTTACTGTTTGATAATTTTTATTGACTTTTGTAATTACTTTTTCTCTAAACGAAAGTTCTAATTCGCCATCAACCTGATGGAGCAAATCGTTGGCGTTGACTTTAATTTTTGATTTTGGCTTAGCCGAATGTTCTGCAACAACAGTTTTCTCGGCTGAATTCAACAATTGATCTACACTCTCATTTTTAGAAGTTTCGACAACTGAAGTTTGATTATTGATTGATTGTGTTTCGTGATTGTTTTTGATGATGACTGAAGACTCCGCTATTTGATTTGTTTCATTTTTTATAACCTCATTTGTTTTTTGTTTTGAAACCTTTGAATTAATATTCTCTTCTTTTTTATTTGAAGTTTGCATTAATTCTTTCTCTGAAATTGCAATTTCTGTTTTACCTGAATCTATTACATTTAAAGTTGGTTTTACTACAGAATCTTTCTTTGTATTCTCTATAACCACCTTCTTTTTTGGCGTTTCAACAGGGTTTTTCTTTTGATTAAAAAAGAAAGTTCCAACCAATAAAAACCCAACAATACTTGCTGCGATAGAAAGCCATTTTCTATCTTTTTTCGGTTTTTTATTTTCAGCAACACTTAACATGGCGTCTAATCGATCCCAAGCTTTGTCGCTTGGTTCAATTTTGCGCTGATTTAGTTTATCACGGAAATCCTTTTCGAAATTATTCGGTTCCATTATCTTGTTTTTTTAAGGTATTAATCTGTGTTTGCAGCATTTTTCTGGCGTGCGACAATTGCGATTTTGATGTTCCTTCATTTATGCCTAACATCTTTGCAATTTCATTGTGCTTGTAACCTTCAATAGCGTATAAATTGAAAACCATTTTATAACCGTCCGGCAAAGCATCAATTAAAAACTGAATTTGCTCTATCGAAAACTGACTGTCAATTGCGTTGAAACTTTCTTCGGTATAAATCTCGTCTTCGGTAAACTTTACTTTTTTCTGAACTCTTAAATACGAAATACATTCATTAACCATAATTCGGCGAATCCAGCCTTCAAAACTTCCCTTATGTTCGAATTTGTTTAAGCCGGTAAATACTTTCATGAAAGCGGTTATCATTACATCTTCTGCCAATTGAATGTCTTTTATATATTGACGGCAAACACTTAACATTTTTGAAGAAAACCGACTATAAATTTGCTGTTGCGCTTGTCGATTATTTTCGACAGCCAACTTTATAAGTTCGGTTTCTTCCTGATGTAAATGAATAATTTTCATTAATAAGCGTTCAGATTTTGTTTTACTAACAGACTTCTATTAGCATAGACGATTATCATTTCGAAATGGTTGCATGTAGGGCAAAAAAAATACAATAAAAAAAATAAAAATTCCAATAATCCACCGTTAAGCAATTGATTTTAAGTATTTAAAACCAATTATCCAATTAACAAATTATCTGATTATCTAATTATTTTTTTCTTTCGATAACGTAGTTCACCATCAAAATAAGGGCATCTTTAAACTCAGAATCGGGGTAATTCTTTAATAGAGAAAGTGCTTCCTGCTGGAATTCGACCATTTTATTTTCGGCGTAAGCCAAACCATTATTGTCTTTTACAAAAGTAATAACTTCTTTAACGCGTTTTTTATCTTTATTGTGGTTTTTGATCGAGTTTATCAGCCACTTTTTTTCTTGCGGAGTACACGTATTTAAAACATGAATTAAAGGCAAAGTCATTTTTTGCTCTTTAATATCGATTCCGGTTGGTTTTCCGATGGCTTCTTCGCTATAATCGAATAAATCGTCTTTAATTTGAAAAGCCATTCCGATAAGTTCACCAAATTTGCGCATATTCTCCACCTGAATATCATCTTCAATTACCGATTTTGCGCCAAGAGCACAACAAGCCGCAATAAGTGTAGCGGTTTTTTTTCGGATAATTTCATAATAAACATCTTCGGTAATATCAAGTCTTCTTGCTTTTTCTATCTGAAGTAATTCTCCTTCGCTCATTTCGCGAACGGCTACAGAAATAATTCTAAGCAAATCAAAATCGCCATTATCTATAGAAAGCAATAATCCTTTTGAAAGTAAATAATCACCAACCAAAACGGCAATTTTATTTTTCCAAAGTGCATTGATAGAGAAAAATCCGCGACGGCGATTACTGTCGTCAACCACATCATCATGTACTAAAGTTGCGGTATGAATAAGCTCAATAACAGATGCTCCGCGATACGTTCTTTCGTTTACAATGCCGCCGGAAACCATTTTTGCTGTTAGAAAAACAAACATCGGACGCATTTGTTTTCCTTTTCGATTTACGATGTAATAGGTTATGCGGTTCAGCAATGCAACCTTTGAAGTCATCGATTCATGGAACTTTTTTTCGAAAAGTTCCATTTCATTAAAAATGGGCTGTTTTATTTGAGAAGTAATATTCATTTCGATTCCAAATATACTATTTTAAATAAAAAAACGTTGTCTATTTTATGTTAGTATATAAATAATTTATGCACTAATTAAAAAATAAACCAAAAAAACATCTAATTCCAATTCCTAATTTGAATTCATTAATTAAAAGTAAAACCTAAACTATTTATTATGAAAACAAAATTTTTATTAATTGGAACATGTATCACTTTATCATTTTTTATTAGTTGTAATTCTGATGAAAGTGGAAACGACGGAACGAATGCCAAAATCTCTAATGATGAGATTATTACCAACTCTAAAATTGACGCTTCGATAGAAGATGTGACTAATATTGCTGAAGATCAATTTGATGCACAACAAAACAGCACAAATAAACCTAGCGGACCTATTAAAAACTTTTTACCAGGCTGCGCTACAATTACTACGGTTTTAACGAATAGCACCTGGACAAGAACAGTCGATTTTGGTGTTGAAGGCTGTACGCTTGATAACGGGAATTCTGTAAAAGGAAAAATGGTTATTTCGTTCTCTAATGACTTTACTGCAGCGACACAAACTATAAGTTACACTTTTGAAGGTTTTTATCACAATGGCAAAAAACTTCAGGGAAGCAAAAGTATTGTCCGAACCAAAAAAGCAACTGATTTACTGGCAGAAGCACATCCGGTTTTAACCGCTACAATTGACCTGACAATTACTTTTGATGACGGCGGTGTTTATACCCGAAAAGGAACTTTAACGAAAGAAACGATTTCCGGATACAATACGTGGTTTAATTGGGATGATAATAAATCTGTTGTAACAGGAAGCGGAACGACAACTTTCCCGAATGGCGATACTTATTCCGCAGAAATTACAACTCCTTTAGAGTTTAATGCCGCGTGTAAAAAACCATTTGCTGTAAAAGGTGTTTTATCGTTAACGAAAAATGGAGCAAATGCCATTATTGATTACGGAAACGGAGATTGCAATACTTTAGTAACTGTTACTAAAGATGGCGTAACCGAAGAAATTGATTTGAAAAAATAACCCTTTTTGCCCAAAACAAAAAAGCATTAAAAACAGGTTTACTTGTCTTTAATGCTTTTTTATTTATTTTAAATCATTTATTAGGAATGTGTAATCCCTACGGGATATTTACATTATTTGTCTTTATTAATTCTACCAATATTTAATTCCTAACAGAATTTATTTTGAGATTAATGTTGGGATGATTTAATTTCCTGCAAAATATCTCGGAGAGATTATATATTGTAAAAAAAATTATCATTACGTGCGTTTGTCCCGCAGGGACTACACAAATTCAATCAAATTATCCTTCTTTATTTGCCAATTGTCCACATGCGGCATCAATATCTTTTCCGCGGCTGCGACGCACTTTTACTACTATTCCAATATTTTCCAGGGCTTTTATATATGCCATAATAGACTCTTCTGAAGCTTGTTGAAACTCTCCGTCATCAATTGGATTATATTCGATTAAATTAACTTTACAAGGCACATATTTGCAGAACTTCACCAAGGCATCAATCGAAGCTTTATCGTCATTAATTCCTTTCCAAACCACATATTCGTATGAAATTTTACTTTTTGTTTTTCTGTACCAATATTCTAATGATTCACGTAAATCTGCTAAAGGAAAATTTTTGCTAAAAGGCATGATTCGCGCACGAATTTCATCAATTGCCGAATGCAGGGAAACTGCGAGTTTGAATTTTACATCATCGTCTGCCATTTTCTTAATCATTTTCGGAATTCCGGACGTTGATACCATAATACGTTTAGGAGACATTCCCAAACCTTCTGATGACGTAACCATATCGATCGCTTTAATGACATTATTATAGTTCATTAAAGGTTCGCCCATTCCCATAAAAACAATATTCGAAAGCGGATGATTATGATACAAACGGCTTTCTTTATCGATGGCGAGAATCTGATCGTAAATTTCTCCCGGTTCCAGATTTCGCATTCTTTTTAATCTTGATGTCGCACAAAAATTGCAATCTAAACTACAGCCAACCTGACTTGACACACAAGCTGTTGTTCTTGTTGCCGTTGGAATTAAAACTGATTCTACAACTAAACCATCATGCAAACGAACGGCGTTTTTTACTGTTCCGTCGCTGCTTCTTTGCATGGTATCAACCTTAATATGATTGATTACAAAATTTTCTTCGAGCATAGAACGTGTTGTTTTGGCAACATTTGTCATATCTTCAAAGCTATGCGCTCCCTTGCTCCATAACCATTCGTAGACCTGATTACCACGAAATGCTTTGTCATTATTTTCGACAAAAAAATCTCGTAACTGATCTTTTGATAAGGCTCTTATATCTTTTTTCTCAATTTGCATGGTGCAAAGTTACTGTTTTTTTCTTAAAAACTTCTGTCGATATACCAAGGCTTATAACCTCTAATGTTACTTTAAGCGAATTAAATAGGAGAAAATCTTTGACTCAAAATTGATTCCTATAACTTAAAACTGATTTTAAATAAAATTTGAATCTAAGTTTCAAAAATGCAAATTTTTGGCACGGGAATTGTCTTGCTCTCAACAGAAAAATAATCTTACGAAGAGCGCTTAATTTTAAAATTTGTACTTTTATTTTTTCAGCTTTATAACCTTTATATTTTATCAACTTTAAAAATGAATTTAATCATGAAAAAACAAATTTTAAGCTTCGCTGTTATTGCATTATTGGCATTTGCCGTACAATCTTGTGGAAATAAAGAACAAAAACCAGAAGAAGACAATCTAACTCTTGGAAACAAAGTTGATTCTTTAACAACAGATATTGAAGAAGTGAAAGATACTGCTGCAGTTAAAATCGAAAACGCTGCTGCTGAAGCAAAAGCTGCTACGAATAAAACTGTTGAAGAGGTAAAAGATGCCTCTAAAAAAACAGCAACTGAAGTTGCGGATGCTGCCAAAAAAACAGCTGCAGACGTAAAAGAAGCTGCTAAAAAAACTGCTGATAAAGCCGAAGCTGCTGCAAAAGCTGCAAAAGACGGAACTGTAAAAACGGCTAAAGACGTTAATGAAGCATTGAAAAAATAATTTCATTTGAGATCAAAATTGAAACCATTCGCTACGGCGAGTGGTTTTTTTTGCAAAAAAGCAAACCGATATTTTTTGTATTTTTGCATTCAAATTAGAACACACTACAATGCATTTTATCTCTCAAGACTTAGAAGATTACATAGAACAGCATTCTGAAAACGAACCGGAATTGCTGGCAAAACTAAATAAGGAAACATATCAAAAAATACTTTTACCAAGAATGTTAAGCGGACATTTTCAAGGCCGCGTTTTAAGTATGTTATCTAAATTGATTCGTCCTGTAAATATTCTTGAAATTGGTACTTATACAGGTTATGCTGCTTTGTGTTTGTGCGAAGGAATGCAGGAAAACGGACAACTGCACACTATCGATATTAAAGAAGAATTAATCGATTTTCAGCGTAAATATTTTGATGCTTCACCTTGGGGAAAACAAATTTTTCAGCATCTGGGAGAAGCGATTAACATTATTCCAACGCTTGACGTAAAATTTGATTTGGTTTTTATTGATGCTGATAAAGAAAATTATCTAAACTATTGGGAAATGATTGTTCCGAAAATGAATAAAGGCGGAATTATTTTATCAGATAATGTTTTGTGGAGCGGAAAAATCCTTGAACCTGTTCACCCAAATGATATTAGTACAAAAGTGCTTTTAGAATACAATTTACTTTTGAAGAACGATCCGAGAGTTGAAACAGTTTTGCTGCCAATTCGCGATGGTTTGACGGTTAGCAGGGTGCTTTAAGAAGATTCTAAGTTGCTGAGTTACTAAGAACCTGAGTTTTCTAAAAATTGAAAAACTTAGAAGCTTAGTAACTTAGAAGCTTTAAAAAAATTTACCCCGGAAAATATTGCGGTTTTAGTCTTTTATAAACTAAATAAATTAAAAACCCGAAAAGTGCCCCGAAGAAATAACCCGTAAGGATATCTCCCGGATAATGCAATCCCAGATAAATTCGGCTATAAGCGAAAATTAAAGGCCATAAAAACAAGAATCCTAAATACTTGAATTGGCGTTTTAAAACCAAAAATAAAAAGGTTGCAACAGCCATTGTATTAGCTGCGTGTCCTGAGAAAAAGCTGTATGAATTACGAACCTGAACAATACGAATAACTGATTTAAGATCAGGATTATTACAAGGACGTAAACGTTGAAAAGTGTGTTTGAATAAATTACAGGTCTGATCTGTAAAAGCAATCAAAACTGCAACAAAAAGCAATATATATAAAGTTTGCTTTCCTCCTACTTTTTTATAAATAAGAAAAAGCAGCAACAAAAAGAATGGCGTCCAATATAGCTGATTGGTAATAAAAAGCCAAAAACCGTCGTATTTTTCAGAACCTAAACCGTTAAGATATACCAATAAATTGATATCTGATTTCTCTATGTTTTCAAGCATTATTGTTGGCGTTTAACAGGTCCTGAGATTGTTTCTATGTCTTCTTTTACCTTATTGATTTCAGTAGTAGTTTCTCCTAATAAGTTACCGGATAAATTCGTAGTATCACCTAGTAAGTTAGACTTGGCATCATTTATCTGAGCATTGATATTACCTGTAATATCCGTCAAAGATTTAGCATCAAGACCATTGGACTCGGCTCCTTTTTGAATTTCACTTTTAATATCGTTGGTTGCATTTTTTAACTGCGCCATTGCTTTTCCCATTGTACGGGCAATTTCCGGCACTTTGTCTGAACCAAAAAGCATTAGAACTATAAATAGTATGAAAACTAATTCTCCTCCTCCTATACCAAACATATCTTTTATTTTTGTGTGCCACAAAGATATTAAATTTTGTAGCTGAGAGTTTTAAAATTTACTTAAAAAAAAAAGACTCTTTTCAGAGTCTTTCTAATTGTATGTTTAATCAAATTTTGATTTTTCTTCTGCTTTTGGCCACGAGTTATTGGTTACATCAATATCTGCAGTCATTAATTTTGGATCTATCTGAATGCTTTTTATTGCTTTTTCTGTAGCATATACTTTTTTGGCAGTATCATTATTCTTTCTCCAGATTTGAGCCGGATACTGGAAGTTTTGTTTAGAACCATCTTCATAAGTAATCTCAACAAGAATTGGCATAATCATTCCGCCTGGTTTATTAAACTCAACTTCATAAAAATATTTAGGCGATTTTAAACCTGCTTTTTCTTCTGCTGTAAAAGTTTGGTCCACATAATCAGATAATAATTTTACTTCATCCACTTTCAAAGCTTTTTTCTTTGATGTGTTAACTTCGGCATTATCACTTGCTACTAAATAAACAAATGGTCCTTTTTCGAAACCAAAACGTCCTTTCCTAACTTTTACATCTTTAAGATCAGCCGTTGGAGTATCAGAAACATAATATTGTTTTACATCCTTAATTCCGATATCTACAAAATCCGTTGAGTAAAACCATCCTCTAAAAAACCAATCTAAATCTACGGCAGAAGCATCTTCCATAGTTCTAAAGAAATCCTCAGGAGTTGGATGTTTAAATTTCCATCTGTTTGCGTATGTTCTAAAGGCGTAATCAAACAATTCTCTTCCCATAACTACTTCTCTTAAAATATTAAGACCTGTAGCCGGTTTTCCGTAAGCATTATTACCAAATTGAACTATTGTTTCAGAGTTTGACATAATTGGCTCTAAAAACTTTTGATCTCCACTCATATAAGGAACAATATTTTTTGCAGGTCCGCGTCTTGAAGGGAAATTTGGATCTAATTCCTGTTCTGCCAAATATTCTAAAAATGAATTTAAACCTTCATCCATCCAGGTCCATTGGCGCTCATCTGAGTTTACAATCATTGGGAAAAAAGTATGTCCAACTTCGTGAATTACAACACCAATCATTCCGTTTTTAACTTCTTTGCTTGTTACTCCATTTTCGTCAGGACGACCAAAATTCCAGCAAATCATTGGATATTCCATACCCTGATCTTCGGCAGAAACTGAAACTGCTTTTGGATAAGGATAATCAAAAGTATGTGATGAATAGCTTTTTAAAGTATGTGCCACTGTCATTGTCGAAGTTTCTCCCCAAAGTGGATTTGCCTCTTTTGGATAAACAGATTCTGCCATAACAGTTTTACCGCCTAACTGTACCGCCATTGCATCATAAATGAATTTTCTTGACGAAGCAATACCAAAATCACGTACGTTTTTAGCACTAAATTTCCATGTTTTTTTCTTTTCAGAGAAACCTTTTTCAGCTGCTTCGGCTTCGGCTTGCGTAACAATTACAACTGGTTTGTCAAATGATTTTTGAGCCTGTTCGTAACGTTTTACCTGTTCTGCCGTAAAAACTTCTGCTCTGTTTGTCAATTCTCCCGTTGCATCAATAACGTGATCTGCAGGAACTGTAATATTTACATCAAAGTTTCCAAAAGGCAAAGCAAACTCTCCGCTTCCCCAAAACTGCATGTTTTGCCATCCTTCAACGTCGTTATAAACGGCCATTCTTGGATAAAACTGAGCAATTACATATAATTTATTTCCGTCTTTTTCGAACAATTCATAACCGGAACGTCCGCCTTCTTTTCTATAATTATTGATGTTGTACCACCATTTTATTGCCAATGAAATTTTTTCTCCCGGTTTTAAAGGAGTTGCCAGATTAATACGCATCATGGTTTCATTAATCGTATACGACATAGGATTTCCTTTTGCGTCTTTTACCTGTTCAATATTAAAACCGCGCTCTAAATCTTTTTTCAAATATTTGCTCGAAAAACCATCAAGTGCCAAAACCTGATTGATTTTTTCGCTTTCAGCCAAAGTTGACTGTGTATTTGCTTTTGCCTGATTTTGATCTAACTGAATCCACAAATATTCCAGACTATCCGGAGAATTGTTTGAATAAGTAATCACTTCAGAACCTGTTATTTTTGACTTTTTATCGTCTAATTCGATATCAATTTTATAATCTGCCTGTTGTTGGTAATAAGCAGGTCCCGGCGCTCCGGAAGCCGTACGAAACATATTAGGCGTTGCTAATAAATCATACATCTGGCTAAATTTATTCGTATCGTATTTTCCTTGTTGTTTTGGAGTAACGATAGAAGTTGATTTTTCCTGAGCCATTAATAAAGCAGGAAAAATTAATAATAATGAAAGCTTTTTCATAAAAATGTAATAGGTAGTTTTTTGTCAGGGTGTGAAAATAACAATTATAATGGTAATTTTAGTCTTCCATTAGTACTTTAACACTTCTTTCCTTGAAGATTCTGTAAAGAGAACACTCTTTTTAGTACCAAAAGCTGTAATATGTGTAATATTCTGCTGTTCAGCATTCCAATCGACCAAAATAGTATTTGAAATTTCAATTGTCTTAAACTTGTCAATATCTTTTATTCGGGAATAACAAACGAGCACATCTCCGGCTTCGACTTCTTTAGATAAAAAAGTAATTGCCTTAGATTGTCCGTTTATTTTTATGGTGAAATTTTCCGAAAGGTATTTTTTTAATAAATCTATATCTTCCTGTGTTTCTTTCTCCGTTCCGACGAATGTTTTTTTATGGTACTTTTTTTCCATACCATTATTCAAATCATCAATAAAAATACGCGATGTAATTTGAATCATCTTTTTCTCAGCCGCATAATTGATCTGGTAAACGCCCATATAAAATTTATGAAACGCAAAAGATGACAACGATATAAACAAGATCCCAATTAAGAAATAAACTAATCTTTTTTTCATTTTTTACTCATCTCCACTTTTTTGAATTCCTTGTTTTTATTAATCATGAAATCCATCAATTCAAATTTTTCTTCCGGTTTTAAATGCTGCTTAGATTCTGCATCATTAGAGCAATACATTAAAAACAAATCTATTTCATCTTTTTTTAAGTCCAATGTTTTAGTGTAAAAATCAGGAGTAAAATTATCTTTCGCATATTCAACAAAAGCAATATCGCTTATCACTTCTTCTTTTACGTCTTCATCTTTACGAAAAAGTTTTTTTACATCTTTAAATATTCGCACAAAATCAGTTCCGTATTTAATAGTCTGATCTGAGTACATTACCTTATTTTCCGGACTGGATAATTTATCATCTTCAAATTGCATATCAACTATACCTTGCGATCCTCCTTGCAGCGACTTTACTTTTAACTCTTTGTGAACTAAAACTTCTTTTAGTTCAATATTTACTAAATCCAAAGGCACTGAAAAAAGCACTTCGGCACAATCTTTTTCTGTTAATACAATTTTTCTGGATTGAAATGCAAGTCCCGTAAACAACAAAGTATCTTTAGGTCTTGCCATAATATCAAACAATCCGTTTAATCCAATGAAAGTTCTAACATTGGCATTTACATTCATCACATAACCACTTTCTATGGCAAGCGATTTATTAGTTACTTGTCCGTGTAATGGTTTTCTTGAGTTTTGTCCCACTGCAATTTGACAAAATAGGCATATAACGATTATTCTTAGGCTATTTTTCATTTTCTAGAATTTTTAGATACTTTCTGGCTAATTCGGTTATTAAAAACATACTCATTGTTTTGTTTTTACTACTCAAAGATACAGCAAATTCGGTATCTTCTATGCAATATAACTGAAATCCTTTAATATCTTCTGTAGAAATTTTCAATCTTTCCGTATAATAGTTCTCCTCAAAAAGGTATTCCATTTTTCTAAAAAGCGCCTCTTTTTTCTCTACTTCAACCTCTTTTTTCAGCATTTTAGTTCGCCCGGACATTGCGTTCAATAATTTATCTACAGAAGTAGATGTCGCCGTATAAACTTTTCGTTCTGCCGGTGTATATTTTTTTTGTCCGGCAGGAATAATGCCAAGATTTTCAGCATTAATATTCGCGTTTTCATTTACCACAACTTCTTTCAATTCAATTTGCTTCGCAACCATTTTAACCTGAACCAAATTAGAAACTAAATCTTCAGCCGTAATTCTCCGTTTAAACGGTTCTAAATTTACAGATGAAAAAACCAGCACATCACCTTCTTTGGCAACAATCGAAAACATTCCGTTTACATCAGAAACCGTCGTAACCTGCGTTGTATTATTGATAATATTTACACCTTCAACAGAAGTTGATTGTTCGAATACCTGCCCGAGAATTTCTTTGGCGCCCGTAGTTTGTCCAAATGAAATTTGAGTAATCCACAAAAAAAGTATCAGTAAAAAGTTATTTGTTTTCAACAGCTAGTATTTCTTTATATTTAACAGCCAGTTCTCCTAAAAGAAATTCTGTTGAAGTTTTATTTTTAGAATTCAAAATTGTCGTGAACTTATCATTATCAACGGCATAATATTCAAATCCTTTAACATATTCATTTGGAATTTTTAGTCGGTTAACAAAATGATCCAGACTAAACATATTCTCTAAAAGTTTCATGAAAAACTCTTTTTTCTCAACTACAACCTCTTTTTTGAGCATTGCCGTGCGTCCGGATAAAAAATTCAGCAAAGGATCTGCCGAAATTGAACCTCCGGCCATTAGTTCTGCACTAGCCGTAGCATTTAAAGCCGTAGCTGTATGTAATTTTCTTTCGGCTTCAGTATATGTTTTTTGTCCTGCGGGAATAATTCCCAGCGCAACAGCATTTATATTATCATATCTTCTAACAATCACTTCCTGCAATTGATGTATTACAAGATTTAGTTTTACGGTAAAATTAAGGTCCGAAAAATTTTCGGCTGTTAACAAAACCCTGTTTTCTTTAAATTGAATCGATGAAAAAACAAGCGTATCGCCAGGATTTGCCATAATCGAAAAAGATCCGTCAGCTTTGGTTGTTGTCATAGCTTCAGTTTGCGCATTAACCACATAAACACCTTCCAGATCATTTGAATTTGAAATGATTTTACCGTTTACAATAACACGTTCCTGATTTTGAGTCCACGCAGTTTGGCTCAAAACAACACATAAAACACATAAAACCTTATTGATCAAAATAGAAAAATTAGAATTATTCTTAAAAGTGTAAAAATATCTTAATGTGTTCCAAATTTAGTATTAACGGCTTGGTAAAAAAATGTTAATTAAAGTTTGGATTTTAAGTCTTAAAAAGGAGTTTTTAATATCTTTAGCCGAAACAATCTGAGCTTAAATTTTATGAAAAGCATTATTATTGCCAGTACATCTACATTGCACGAAGGCAGCTATTTAGAGTATTTATTACCTACTTTACAAGTCCATTTTAAAAATTGTAAAAGCGTTTTATTTATTCCTTACGCACGTCCGGGCGGAATTTCGCACGATGATTATACCGCAAAAGTGTCGCAGGCATTTGCAGCAATTAACATAAATGTAAAAGGAATTCATGAATTTGAAAACGCCGAAGACGCCATAAAAAATGCCGAAGGAATATTTACCGGAGGAGGAAATACTTTTTTATTGGTCACTAAATTATACTATCATAATGTGATGCAGATTCTTTCTGAAACCGTAAAAAACGGAACACCTTATTTAGGTACAAGCGCCGGAAGTAATATTTGCGGTTTATCGATGCAGACTACGAACGATATGCCAATTGTTTATCCGCCAAGTTTCCAGACTTTGGGTTTGATTCCTTTTAATTTAAATCCGCATTATTTAGATGCCGATTTACAATCAAAACATATGGGAGAAACCCGCGAAACGAGAATTAAGGAATTTCATGCTTTTAACTCGATTCCGGTTTTAGGTTTAAGAGAAGGAAGCTGGCTTGAAGTAAAAGGAGAAAAAATCACCCTGAAAGGAAATTTAAAAGCTCGTTTGTTCCTGCAAAATGAAAATCCTCAGGAATTAGAAACAGAAACTGATTTGAGTAATTTGAAATAAAGTTTTTTTTACCATTAAATTTTTTTACCATTAAGATATTAAGAAAATAAAGTTCAATGCTTAATATCTTAATGGTAAAAAAAAATCCCCAAACAGATGTTTGAGGATTTTGAAGAGCGAAAGACGAGGCTCGAACTCGCGACAACCAGCTTGGAAGGCTGGAGCTCTACCAACTGAGCTACTTTCGCATTAACAGGGTGCAAATATAAACAATTAAATGATTTAAAAAAATAAAAAATAATAATTATTTAAGTTTGATAAAAAAACCGAAACAATAAAGCTTCGGTTTTTTAGAGCGAAAGACGAGGCTCGAACTCGCGACAACCAGCTTGGAAGGCTGGAGCTCTACCAACTGAGCTACTTTCGCATTACTGGTGCAAATATAAAAAATAAGTTCAGTTCAAAACAAGCTTTTTTTTAAAAAAATTAATTAAAAAACAACTATTCCTTATAACCTATTTAAAACTAAAAAGTTATACATTTATTTATTTTTACAAATTATGAATATTATCAAAGAAATACCCTCAAAAGATACCTATATTGTTCGTCAACCCGTTCTCAGAAAGGGAAAACCAATAGAAAGCTGCATCTTTGAAGGGGATGATTTAAAATCTACACATCATTTTGGATTATTTGACAACGAAGAATTAATAGGAATTATTTCGTTATTCTCCCAAACCAACACTATATTTGCGGACGAAAATCAAGCTCAGATTCGAGGAATGGCTATTCTTGAAAATCATCAAAAAAAAGGATACGGTGAAGCTCTGGTAAAACATTGTGAATTTTTTTGCAAAGCACAAAACGTTGATTTAATTTGGTTTAACGCCAGAACAGCAGCTGTGGGGTTTTACAAAAAAATGAATTACCAAATAATTGGCGAGCCTTTTGATATAAAAGATGTCGGCGAACACTATTTAATGTTTAAAAAATTATAAAATGAAGAAACTCTACTTTCTGATTGTAATCTGTATTTTTATTAGCTGCAAAAAAGATGAACCTAAAGTTATTCGTGTAAAAACTCCTCCACCGGCAATTATTCTTACTGATGAAAGAAAAGTAGTTGTAGACACTTCATTAATAAATGTTTTTAAAAGTGAAACCTTAAAACAATTTTATATTGCATCTGATAACAAAAGCGTTTGGGGAAATCTTAAAAAAAGAACCTACGTTTTATCTCAATTAAAAAAGTCTGATGAATTAGGTTTAAATCCTGAAGATTATAAGGCTTCGACACTTGAAAAATACGAGAAAAAAATCAGCTCTTTAAATGACAAGCAATTAGCAACTTACGATATATTACTAACGTATAATTTTGAATTATATCTAAGTCATTTATATAAAGGAAAACTAAATCCTAAAAAACTATATACGGATTGGGATCTGGAAGAAAAAACGTTCGATCCAAACAATACGCTGATTAAAGCTTTCAACAAGAATAAATTAGATAGTATTGTCGAAAATATTCAGTCGAAATCGCAAACCTACAAGCAATTACTAAAAGCGCTTGAAATCATTAATACTTTTCCTGAAGAAGAAGCAACTGATACTATAAAATCTGTCGATAAAATAACATTAAAGGATACTAATAATGCTTTAATAAACATCAAAAAGAAGCTTTTATTCTGGAAAGATCTAACCGGAAAAGATAGTTTGACTAACATTTACGACACAAAAACATTCGAAGCTGTAAAAAGATTTCAGGAACGACACGGCTTAGCTGCTGACGGCGTTATTGGCGTTGGAACTTTGAGTGCTTTAAATTTTACTAAAGAAAAAAGAAAACAACAAATAATTGCAAATTTAGAACGCTGGAGATGGTATAATAATAATTTTGCTGACAATTATTTTATCATTAACATTCCTAATTACAGTTTAAATGTAGTTGAAAGTCAGGATACTACTCTTGTGCGAAATGTTGTTGTGGGAACCAGTAAAAGAAAAACTCCTATTATTACCTCAAAGCTAAGAACGGTTGTTTTTAATCCTACATGGACCGTTCCGCCCACTATTTTGAAAGAAGATATTATTCCTGAAATGAAAAAAAACAGGAATTATTTAGCCAAAAAAAGAATTACCATATTTGATTCTGCCGGTCGTGAAGTCGATCCAAAAGCCTGGAACGAAAATAAACCTAACAGTTACCGCTATGTACAAAGTCCGGGTTACAATAATTCTCTGGGTTTAATGAAAATTTTATTTCCAAATCATCACAGCGTATATTTACATGACACAAATCATCGCAATTACTTTGGAAGAAATAATCGCTCGCTAAGTTCCGGTTGTGTTCGTATTGAAAATCCTTTAGAATTGGCAGAACATATTTTAAATGATAGTACCGCAACAAATTGGCCGAAAGAAAAAATCGATTCTATTATTGAAACAAAAAAAACAATAAACATCAGAATTACCAAAAAATATGCTTTATACCAATGGTATTGGACAGCATGGAGCAAAAAAAATCAGCTCATTTTCAGAGCTGATATTTATAATCTTGATTCGGATTTGTACGCTAAACTAAGAGATTAGTTTTTCTTCCATCGCAAAACTTCTTGACGGATGGTAGATGTACAAACATGATTTATCTTTTATTGTTTGGATAATTTCGTTTGTTAATTCAAACGGAATTGCCGGACAACCCTGGCTTCTGCCTAATCTTTTATTATTTCTGATGAACGATTCAGAAACATAATCAGCACCGTGCATCACAACAGCTCTTTCGCGGGCATGATCATTTACTCCTTTTTCTAAACCATCTAATTTTAGTGAAACACCATGTTTTCCCTGATAAACTTCACCGGTTGCATAAAAACCTAAGCTGCTTTTAAAAGATGAATTTGAATTTGAAAATGCATCAGCAAATTCTTCTCCCGTGTTTCTTCCATGAGCAACCAAAGAATGAAATAAAATTTTATTTGAATTTAAATCAATTACCCAAAGGCGTTTGATGTTGGATGACAAACTGAAATCAATCAGCGTTAGAATGTCTTTTTTAACAATTCCTTTCTCTTTCAATAAGTAAAAGCCTTTTAATGCTTCAGAAAAAGTTCTAAGTTCAGGTAACTCGAAATGGTTAGAATTTAATGTATTATAAACACTTTCAATTTTAGCATCTACACTAAGTTTTTCAACTTTAGCAAGAGTTCTATTAGCCGTCTCTTTTAATTCGGGAGTATTTTTTGTGTCTTTTCCAAAAGACAATAGCAAAAATACCAACAAGGGATAAATTTTGTAAATCATTGAAATTCTTTAGGTTAATAATAAATTTGGGTTCAGCAAAAGTATAAAAAAAATACAGCGCACAAAATAAAAGACTGTAAATCAGTGACTTTTTGTTTAAAATTTAACAAATGGGAAACAAAAAATTATGATATCGACGGAAAAAACTTATTTTCGCTGATGATTTTAACTTTTAATGCGTAGCTGTAACCCTACAATATTAAAAAAATATAAATTTTAGATTTTAAAGTGTAACATTTAACATAATTGAATGTCTATATTATTTTAAGTATTCTTCATATATAAAATGAAAAAGTTAGTTTTCTTTAGTTTTCTATTATATGCATCTTTCGGTTACAGCCAAAAGAAAACCCTGCAGGCGCAATCAATTTCTCAATCTATTTTGATTGATGGAAAATTAGACGAAGCCGCCTGGGCAAATGCTGCTGTCGCTTCAGATTTTGTAATGTTTGACCCCGATAACGGAAAACCTATTCCGGAAGGAAAAAGATCAGAAATCAAGGTTTTATATAATAATGACGCTATTTATATAGGCGCAACTCTGTATGATGATGAACCTGATAAGATTTTAAAAGAAATTTCGCAACGCGATAATTTTGGAACTGCTGATATTTTTGGCGTTTTCATTAATGGGTTTAACGACGGTCAGCAAAATTTTGAGTTTTTTGTATCTGCCGCAGATGTTCAGGGCGATTGCATTATGACGGATGCTATTGGCGAGGATTATTCCTGGGATGCCGTTTGGATTAGCAAGGCAACATTAAACGATAAAGGCTGGATTGTGGAAATTAAAATTCCTTACGCCGCGTTACGATTTTCTGCAGAAAACAAACAAACGTGGGGAATTAATTTTTTCAGGGAAATTAAAAGAGAACGTAAAAAATATACTTGGAATTTAATTGACACCAAAATTGGCACTTTTACACAGCAAAACGGTAACCTTGAAGGTATTGAAAACATAAAACCTCCTACCCGATTGTTTTTTATGCCGTATGCTTCTTATTATTTAAACGCCGGCGATGGTCAAAAAACGTACGGAACAATTAAGGGCGGAATGGATATTAAATACGGAATTAATGATGCTTTTACGCTAGACGCTATTTTAATTCCTGATTTTGGTCAGACAAAATACGACGATCAAATCCTGAATTTAGGTCCGTTTGAACAGCAATTTAACGAAAACAGAGCTTTTTTTACCGAAGGAACTGATTTGTTCAATAAAGGAAATATGTTTTATTCGAGAAGAATTGGAGGAAAACCTTCTATTGATCCGGATTTGAATGACAATGAAGAAATAATCGACAATGTTCAGAATGTTAATCTTATAAACGCTTTAAAAGTTTCGGGAAGAACTAAAAACGGATTAGGAATTGGGATTTTAAATGCGGTTACCGAAAAAACGTTTGCCACAATAAAAGATACAATTACCGGAGCAACCAGACGCGAGATTGTAGAACCTTTGACAAATTATAATGTTTTGGTCTTAGATCAGCGCTTCCGCAAAAATTCATCGGTAACTTTAATTAATACAAATGTTTCCCGAAACGGACATTACCGCGACGCCAATGTAACCGGTTTAGCCTGGGATTTGAACACAAAAGCAAATACCTATAATTTATCCGGAAATGTAAAATATAGTTTAATTAATGCCGAAGAAGACAAGAACGGTATTTATTCGACTATTGGCTTTGCCGAAACAAGCGGGAATTACCGCTACAGTTTTGGTTCAGATTTTGTTTCTAAAGGTTTTGACCCGAATGATTTAGGAATTAATTTCTATACCAATTATTATAATTTTTACGGGAATGCGAATTACAGAATTCTAAACCCGACAAAGCTTTTTAATAGTTTTAAGATCAATTATAATATGTATACGGAATTCAACAAAGAATCCGGAAAAATACAGGATAACAGTATCAATGCAAATGTAAACCTGACGACTGTAAAAAATAATTATTACGGAACAGGAATTACGTTTTATCCTTTAGAATCATATGATTATTATGAGCCAAGAGCCGAAAACAGATATGTAGCGCTTCCGCGAAGAATAGAATGGTGGGGCAGTATTTCAACCAATTACAATCATAAATTTGCTTTAGATTTAAATCCGTCCTTATTGTTTTTTGATGAATCAGGAAGAATAAACTACGGCTGTGATATTGGACCAAGATATCGTTTTAATGATAAACTTTTGTTGACTTATACTTTTAGTTATTTTAGAAAAAACAACAATAAAGGTTATATAGACAGTACTGACGACGACAATAATGAAAGTACGCCTGAAACTATTGTTTTTGCAAATAGAAATGTCATTACGTATGCCAATACATTAGGAGGTAAATATGCCATAAACAGCGCAATGACACTTAATTTAGCCATTCGTCAATATTGGTCGTATGCAGAAAATAAAGATATTCTCGAGCTTGAACAAGACGGAACTTTATCTCCATATCCTCAATATACCGAAAACAAAAACTCAAGTTTTTATTCCTGGAACGCAGATTTATCCTATTCATGGTGGTTTGCACCGGGAAGTCAGGTTTCTATTTTATACCGAAATAGTGCGGCTAATTTTGAACGTACGATTGACAAAGAATTCAAATCTAATGTTGCTGAATTGCTAAATAATACGGCACTAAAACATGTTTTTTCAGTAAGCGTAAAATACTTTATTGACTATAATGCTGTCAAAAATAAGATTAGAAAGCGCGCGTAGTGTGAATTAATTTTAAAAAATAAAGACATATATAATTAAATTAATATTTTTCAAGACAATTCATTTTATTAAATATAAATTGTGGCATTGCTTTCTTACGCATTTTATAAATGGTTTATCTTTGTAGAAAACTAAAAATGATGAACAAAAAAGTTATCCTTATGATTTTAGATGGTTGGGGAAAATCTCCTGACCCTAAAGTATCTGCAATAGACAATGCACATGTTCCTTTTATAAACAGTCTCTACCAAAATTACCCAAGCGCACAACTTAGAACTGATGGTTTAAACGTAGGTTTACCTGAAGGACAAATGGGAAACAGCGAAGTGGGTCATATGAATCTTGGTGCCGGAAGAATTGTGTATCAGGATTTAGCCAAAATAAATCTGGCAGTAGCACACAAAACCCTTGCAAAAGAGCAAGTACTTATTGATGCTTTTACTTATGCCAAAGAAAATAACAAAAAAGTACACTTTTTAGGATTAGTTTCTGATGGAGGTGTTCACTCTCATACTTCTCATTTACGCGGATTAATCGATGCTTCTCAGGAATATGGTCTGGAAAATGTTTTTATTCACGCTTTTACAGATGGTCGTGATGTTGACCCGAAATCCGGAGCAAAATACATTCACGATTTAGATGAATATATTAAAGAAACTCCCGTAAAAATTGCTTCGATTATTGGTCGTTATTATGCAATGGATCGTGACAAACGCTGGGAACGCGTAAAACTTGCGTATGATTTATTGGTAAATGCAAAAGGAACTCCGTCTCAAAATGCAGTTGCGAGTGTTCTTGACAGTTATGCCAATCAGGTTACAGACGAATTTATCGAGCCAATTGTAATGGTTGATGAAAACGAAAATCCATTGGCTACAATTATTGAAGGCGATGTTGTAATTTTCTTTAATTTTAGAACAGACAGAGGTCGTGAACTTACAGAAGCACTTTCGCAGCAGGATTTTCACGAGCAAAACATGCACAAATTAAACCTGTATTATGTTACGCTTACAAACTACGATGAAACGTACCAAAACGTAAAAGTGGTTTATAACAAAGATAATATTACCGAAACTCTTGGTGAAGTTTTAGAAAAAGCCGGCAAAAAACAAATTCGTATTGCCGAAACGGAGAAATATCCACACGTAACGTTCTTCTTTTCCGGTGGTAGAGAAACTCCTTTTGAAGGTGAAACCAGAATTTTAAGAAATTCTCCTAAAGTTGCTACTTACGATTTACAACCCGAAATGAGTGCTTTTGAACTTACAGAAGCTCTTGTTCCTGAATTAAATAAAGGTGAAGTTGATTTTGTGTGTTTAAATTTTGCCAACGGCGATATGGTTGGACATACAGGAATCATGAGCGCTGCAATTTTAGCCTGTGAAGCTGTTGATAAATGTGTTAAACAGGTTGTCGAAGCCGCTCTTGCAAACGATTATACTACAATTGTAATTGCCGATCACGGAAATTGTGAAACCATGATTAATCCTGACGGAAGCCCAAATACCGCACACACAACAAACCCGGTGCCGATTATTTTGGTTGACAAACAATTAAAAAACATAAACGATGGTGTTTTAGGCGACATCGCCCCTACTATTTTAGAATTAATGGGCGTTCAGCAACCGGCAGCAATGACTTGTCATTCGCTGTTGTAGAAATTCATTTTTCACCATATAAATTGTAAAGACGCACTTCTGTGCGTCTTTTTTTGTTTCATTGTTAAACAACAAAATAATGATACGTCCATTCGGCGCAATAAATTATAATCCCGATAAGTCCGCCAACCAAAGTTCCGTTGATTCTGATGTATTGAAGATCTTTACCAATTTCCAGTTCTAATTTTTCAGAAACTTCTTTTCCGTCCCAGCTTTTTACGGTTGACGAAATCAAATCGCCAATTACTTTTTTATTATTTAAAAGCACTGATAATAAGTCATTTTTGATAAAATTATTGATTTTGTCGATCATTACAGCGTCTTCTTGTATTCCGTTTCCAAAACCCTGAATTAAACCAGCAATATTTTTTTTGATAGACGATTCATCCCCTTTTTTCAAATCGCTAGAAATCGACAATTTTATTTCATCCCAAATTCCGTTTACATAATCCTGAACCTCTTTTTTACCGGCAAAACCCAGAATAAGATTGTTTATTTTGATTCTCATTTCTTCTGAGTTTTTGACTTCATCCAGAAAATTATAAACGTATTCGTCAATTTTAATTCTCACGGCACTTTCAGGATTTTTGGCTTCATCTAAAAACTCCGCCAATCCATTAAAAATACCTTCTGAGATACTTTTATCGGCTAAGCCAAAACTCAAAAAAGGCGTTGATTCTTTTACTTTTTTCCGAATCAGTTCTTTATTATTAGCCAATTCTGTACTCATAACTCCCAAAAGATTCGTCAATAATTCATCTTTGACATTTCCTTTCTGCAAAGGTTCTAATGCCAAAGCAACCCAATCTCCAAAATTAATTCCTTCGAGTTTTTCCTTAAACTGAACCTGAATAAATCGTTTTATATCTTCGTCTTTTATGGTTTTTAAAACACCCGGAATAATATTTACAGCAACCAGATTGGCAATTTTATTGGCATTTTCTTCCTGCGAAAGCCAATCTGAAGCTTTTGTAGCAAAGTTGAATTCTTCAATTTTAATTTCCAGCTTTTCACGATTCAGAAATTCTTCTGAAACAAAACTTCCCAAATTTTCTCCAATCTCATTTTTCTTGGTCGGAATAATTGCTGTATGCCAAATCGGGATTCCCATCGGATGGCGAAATAAAGCGACAACTGCAAACCAATCTGCAATTCCGCCCACCATTGCCGCTTCGCTAAAAGCCTGCAGCATCGGAATTTTAAAATAAATAGCAATTATAAATAAAAGGACCGCAAAACCTAAAAGTGCCAAAGCATTTCCTTTCATTTTTCGTAAAGCTTTTTCTTTGGATATATTTTCCTGAACTATTGGAGTTTTCATGATTGTAAACGTTTTTACTACTAATTTACGTTTTTTCTGTCAAAAAGAAACTTTAATCTTATTGAAGTTTGCCACGAATTCACGAATTTTTATAAACTATATATTAATTGCCAAATAAATAATTTGTATTCATTCGTGACTCGAGCGATAGCAAACAGGCGAAGCAAATCGTGGTGAAAAAAAACCAATTCATCACGGAAAATTTTAGCCTGAAATTTATATTAAAAATTGTACTTTTGCGAACTGAAAATCTGAAAAATATGATTATCCAAAAAACAAGAGAGGAAATTGAATTAATGCGCGAAAGTGCTTTGATCGTATCTAAAACATTAGGAATGATTGCTTCTGAAATTAAAGAAGGAGTTACTACATTATATCTTGACAAATTAGCCGAAGAATTTATTCGCGATCATGGCGCAGTTCCTAGTTTTCTGGGATTGTACGATTTTCCGAATTCACTTTGTATGAGTCCAAATGCACAAGTTGTACACGGGATCCCAAATAATACACCTTTGAAAAACGGAGATGTAATTTCTGTGGATTGTGGTGCTTTTAAAAACGGATATCACGGTGATCACGCTTATAGTTTTGAAATTGGAGAAGTTGCGCCGGAAGTTAAAAAACTTTTGAAAGTAACGAAAGAATCTCTTTATGTTGGAATTAGAGAATTTAAAGCCGGAAATCGTGTTGAAGATGTTGGAAACGCGATTCAAAAATATACCGAAGCTCATGGATACGGAGTTGTTCGTGAACTGGTTGGTCACGGTGTAGGACAAAAAATGCACGAAGAACCAGAAATGCCAAACTACGGAAAACGTGGTCGTGGAAAGCTTTTTGTTGAAGGAATGGTCGTTGCAATTGAGCCAATGATTAATATGGGAACCAGAAACATCAAACAACTTAAAGACGGCTGGACAATCCTTACCGCTGACGGAAAACCAAGTGCACATTTTGAACACGACGTTGCCTTAATTGATGGAAAACCAGAATTATTATCGACTTTTCAATATATCTATAAAGCGTTAGGAATTGAAAGCAATGAAGAAGATGAATTTCGAAAAGTGCCGTTAGTATTATAACACGAATTTCACAAATTAACACGAAATAATATCGTGTACAAATTTCACTGAATAAATGATTGATTGAATAAATGATGAATGAATTATATTTAAGAGAAGAGTCTTATAAAATTATAGGAATCTGTATGGAAGTCCATAAAATTTTAGGAAAAGGACATAGTGAAAAAGTGTATGGTGATGCTTTGGAATATGAGTTTCAAAGAAATGAAATTCCTTATAATCGAGAATTAAAATATAATATTGCTTATTAAGGACATTATATTATCGAGTTATTATTTTGCTGATTTTGTAATTTTCAATGAAATCATTTTAGAATTAAAAGCAATTGCAGCTCTTTCTACTAGCGAAATTAAACAAACATTAAATTATCTGGCTGCATCAAAAAACAAACTAGGTTTACTAGTTAATTTTGGAGAGGACAGCCTAAAATATAAAAGAATAATACTTTAACCCAAATCAAAGGTTCGTGAAATTTCACCACTACGGTAATCCGTGTAAATTTGTGAAATTCGTGTTCAAATCTATTAAACCGTGAAAAAACTTTTCAAATTAGTACTTAACACAATCCCTCGCCCATTATTAATTCGTTTGAGTTATGTGGCGCGTCCGATTTTGGCTTTATCATTAAAAGGAGACAAATTTACTGATCCGATTGACGGAAAAAGCTTTAGATCATTTTTACCTTACGGATACGGAAAACAACGTAATAATGTGCTTTCGCCAAGTACACTTTCGTTAGAAAGACACCGTTTGCTTTGGTTGTATTTAAACGATCAGACAGATTTTTTTACAGCTCCGAAAAAGGTGCTGCATTTTGCTCCGGAACAAGCATTTTACAAATTATTTCGCAAGCAAAAAAACCTTGATTATACTACAACAGATTTATTTTCGCCTTTGGCAGATGTAAAAGCAGACATTTGTAATTTGCCTTTCAAAGACAATGAATATGATGTTATTTTGTGTAATCATGTTTTAGAACATATTCCGGATGATACAAAAGCAATGCAGGAATTATTTCGTGTACTAAAACCAGGCGGAATGGCAGTTTTACAAATTCCACAAGACTTATCGAGAGAAAAAACTTTTGCTGACGATACCATTACAGATCAAAAAGAACGCGCTAAAATCTTTGGTCAATACGATCACGTACGTATTTATGGACGCGATTATTTTGACAAATTAAGAAGCATTGGTTTTATCGTAATCGAAGAAGATTATACGAATAAAATTGCGCCTGAATTGGTAGAAAAATATTGTTTGGCAAAAGGCGAAATTATTCCACTTTGTTTCAAACAAGAAAACTAAACACATATTTTTTACACTATATAAGTGATATAAGTTCATTTAAAAAGTTTTCAAATTATTAATATTTTGAAAACTTTTTAAATTTAGACAGCTTCCCAAATCAATCAAACCACCCCTAATCTTGGAACGTTCAAAATCATTTCAGTTTTGTTTTGACATCAGTTTTGAAAAAAACCTGAATGTTTATATCCCAACAGCCTATATCGTTGAGGATACCGATGAAATCAAGTATTTAAATAAAAAAGCAAGTGCCGATGTGCTTTCAGGTTTTGGAATTGTATTTGAAAATTTAGATTCCAATACAAAAAAAATACTGACAGCCTGCGAATCATTAAAGCCTGACTTTATATTTAAAAAGTTTAGCGCCAAAATTAAATCGGCAAAAACAATTGCTGATTTACAAAAAGATTCCAAAATTGATTTTGCAATTCGTCAGCATTTGCAGCTAAATTTAAGTGCCTTTTACAGTTTAATTGTTGAAGACCAATTTCCGTTATCGATTAATCTGGGCGTTGAAAAAGATTTTTATCATTCCAGAGTTCATACAAATCCGTTGTATTTTGTACCTCAAATTCAATTTGACAAGCATTCTGAAGGAATTACCTATACGTTGTCTCTAAAAGAAAACGAAACTACATTTTTACCCATGAACAGCAGCGTTGACATGCTGTTAGATGAACCGGGCTGGTTAATTATAGATAAAAAATTAGGACAGCTAAAAGATTTGAATGCTAAAAAACTTTCGCCTTTTTTAACCAAAAAATCAATCGAAATACCTTCGAAATTAGTTGATAATTATTTTAAAAATTTCATTCCTGAAATAGCCAAAAAAATAGATATTCAGGCAACTGGTTTTGAAATTGAACTTCGTGATACCATTATTTTCTGCACGATTCAGCCTGTTTATGATTTCTTCAAAAACTGTTATTACCTTAATCTGTTTTTTGATTATAATGGTTATTTATTTGATGCCGGTAAAACTAAAAAAACACATTCGTTTGTTGATTTTAGCATTATCAATGAGCCTAAAATAATTCAGTTTAAACGAAGTGCTGATGAAACTTTATATACAGATAAATTAATTGAAATTGGTTTAATAAAAATCAAAAACGAATTATTCGGATTGAATTCTGATACGGAAGTTAACGATCCTTACATTAATATTCAGTTTATTATTGATCGTAAAGAAGAGCTGGAAAGTTTAGGATTTACGATTCAGAATTTAAAACTGGAAAGCAAAGAAATCATTACACAAAACCATAGTGTTTTGACTTCAAAAGAAACAACAGGAGATTGGTTTGATATCAAAATCATCATTACTATTGACGATTTCAGTATTAATTTCAGCGAAATTATTCCAAACATAAAAAGCAAGGAAAGACTCTTTTTACTGCCTGACGGAAATTATTTTTTGATTCCTTTAGAATGGCTGAGCAAATATAGTTCGCTTGCAAAACTGGCGAAAACAGAAAACGGAAATCTGCTTTTACGCAAAAGTAATTTTGCTGCTTTAGATGCGATTCCGGAAATCAAAAATGATGCTGAACCAATTTACAATGCTGAATATAGTGCTTCTGATTTACTAAAAGCAACTTTAAGACCTTATCAAATTGACGGTGTAAAATGGCTTTTAGGTCACTTTAATTCAAATTTAGGTGCTTGTCTTGCCGATGATATGGGACTTGGTAAGACATTGCAGACTTTAGCTGTTTTGGTTGCTGTTCAGGAACAATTAGGTTTTACAACAAAAACCTCGAATTTTGATTTGTTTCAAAATGAAACTACTGTTGAAAGAGAACCTTTAAAAACGCTGATTGTTTTGCCGTCTTCACTGGTTTTTAACTGGTATAACGAAGCTTCAAAATTTACTCCGCATTTTTCGAAAGTGCAATATGTTGGTAACGACAGAAAGTTATTAGCAAGCAGATTAGAATCATCAGATTTAATTTTTACGAGCTACAGCATTGTTCATCGTGATATTTCAATTTTAGAAAAATGCAATTTCCGCTATTTAATTTTAGACGAAAGTCAATACATTAAAAACAAAAATTCTAAAATTTTTAAAGCGATTAATAAAATAAGTACGGCTCATAAAATCGCTTTAAGCGGAACGCCTATCGAAAATTCACTGGACGATTTATGGTCGCAAATGCAATTTATAAATCCGGATATTTTGGGAAGTTATACTTTTTTTGCAGAGAATTTTAAAATTCCGATTGAGAAAAAGCAGGATGAAAATAGTTTATCTGAATTAAAAAATCTTATTCAGCCTTATATTTTAAGAAGAACCAAAGAACAGGTTTTAAAAGATTTACCGGAATTATCAGAGCAGATTTATTATTGCAATATGGATCCTGAACAGGAAAAACTTTATGAAGAAGAAAAATCAAAAGCTCGTAATTTTTTACTAAAAACTGATGGATCTGGTCCTGATAAAATTAGCATTATCAACACTTTGATGAAGCTAAGACAATTGAGTAATCATCCAAAAATGGTCGATCAGGATTCTGAAATTGATTCCGGAAAATATATTGCAGTCACAAATTATCTTGAAAATTTAGTAAAAGGAAAACAAAAAACGATCATTTTTAGCTCGTTTGTTACCAATTTGAATTTTTATACTTCCTGGTGTAAGGAAAATAAAATAGCTTTTTGTGAAATTACAGGTGAAACTCCTGCTGCAAAAAGAGAACAGCAAGTAAAACTTTTTCAGGAAAAAGAACAACCTTTGTTATTTTTTATTTCGCTTAAAGCGGGCGGCGTTGGTTTAAACATCACCAAGGCTTCGTACGTTTTGTTTTTAGATCCGTGGTGGAATCCTTTTGCAGAAAAACAAGGAGTTGGAAGGGCACATCGAATTGGGCAATTAAATAAAGTAAATGTTATTCGTTTTATTTCTAAAAATACGGTTGAAGAAAAAATAATTAAACTGCAGGAAAATAAAAAGCTTCTGTCTGATTCACTTTTAGAGGAAAGTTATATCAACGACGAAATAGAAGTAAATTTAGATTACATTTTGAGTTCCTAATAAATTGTTCTTAAAACCAATAAAATGTACTATTTTTCGTTGTATAAATTGTTATATTTACAATTTTACAAACGCGCCGGATATAATTTAAACACATAGAAACATAGATTTTATGTGTGAATTAAGAATATAAAAGAGAAATATATTTCTCACACCTAGCCGACTTTGTGCATTTTAAATAAGTGAAACGCCTTTTTTGAAATTACAAAATCTATGTTTCTATGTGTTAAAAAAATTATACGAACGAGTTCATACAACTTAATAAGATGCCAAAATTTTTGTTTCAGAACCTTCTTTTGTTTTTCATTTTTGCTTCGGCGACAGCCCAGGAAGTACAAACCGAAGTTATTCCTGCTTATAATATCAAAACTGTTTCGTTTGTTCAAAACGGAAATAATGTTGTGCCAATATTCGAATTAGGTTCTACATTTGAACTGCAATTTGATGATTTATTTGGCAATGAAGCCAATTATTATTTTGATATTACGCATTGCGATTATAACTGGAAACCAACCGATATTCCGAAAACAGATTTTCTTCGTGGTTTTGACAATCAAAGAATTACAGATTACTCCAATTCTTTTAATACGCTTCAGGTGTATTCTCATTACCGACTTGCTTTTCCGAATCAGTTTACAACCCAATTGCGACTTTCAGGAAATTATATTATAAAAATCCTGAATGAGGATAAAGAAGTCGTTTTTTCCAGAAAATTTATTTTATATGAAGAACAGTCGACTGTTGCGGCTCAGGTAAAAAGAAGCCGTAACCTCAGCAATATCGATTATATGCAAAATCTAGAGTTTACGATACTTTCAAATGATATTGCTTTTCAAACGCCTTTGCAAAATGTGAGAGTCCTTTTATTGCAAAACGGAGATTTTAACACGAGCATTAAAAATATTCCGCCTCAATATACGATTGGTAATCAATTGGTTTATAAATATGGGCAGGAAACGCTTTTTTGGGCTGGAAATGAATTTTTATATTTTGAAAATAAAGACATTCGCGCCGCCAGTAATAATGTGGGAAAAGTGGGTTCTAATAATGATATTTACAATTCTTATTTATACACCAATCTGGCAAGAGGAAATCAAATTTATACCAATTATGAAGATGTAAACGGAAATTTTGTTGTTAAGAATATCAACGGCTCCAACAATGAAATCGAAGCCGATTATGCCTGGGTTTACTTTACGCTTTCTGCTCCTGCTTTCAGGTTAAACAAAGACATTTATATTACCGGAATGTTCAATAATTACAGCCTGTCACCAGAAAACAAAATGGATTATAATACAGATAAAGCGGTGTACGAAAAAGCAATAATGATCAAGCAGGGTTTTACTAATTTTGAGTATAAAGTGGCAGACAAAAAAGGTACTGTTGATTATGAAAATGCGATTGACGGCAACTTCTATCAAACCGAAAATGAATACACAATATTGGTCTATTACAAACAAAGTTCTGATCGATATGAAAGAGTTATTGGAAAAGGAAATGCTAACTCGATCAATATCACCAATTAAAACATTGTTAAAGGATTTCGGCTAAACGATTTTTTTTCGTAAGTTTGCCCGTATAACACTCACATATATACTACGTTAGTATGGTTTCTCAGATTACAAGAGGCATAAAAATTTCTGTTTTAACTAGTTTTGAAGGTACTTACTTCAAGAACTACAAGATTCATTTTGCCTTTAGTTATGTAATTACAATCGAAAATCACAGTAAAGATTCTGTTCAGTTAACATCTCGTCACTGGGATATTTTTGACTCCTTAAACGACATTGAAGTTGTTGACGGTGAAGGTGTTATTGGAAAAAAACCTGTTTTAAAACCAGGCGAAAATCACACGTATAGTTCAGGTTGTTTGCTTTCATCTCCTTACGGAGCAATGAAAGGTCATTTTAATATGATCAATTTTACAACTACAAAAACATTCAAAGTAATTGTTCCTACTTTTAGAATGTGCGCTCCTTTTGCATTAAATTAATTTATTGCAACTTCAATAATTCCTTCTTTTGTAATAGCATAGACTTTGTCATTTTCTGATGGAATTAGATATGAATTCCCCGTAAATTCTCCAAAAGCCGGAAAAATTAATTGATTTGGCTTTAAAAAAAAGCAAGGCAAACTTAAAAATTGTCTTCCCAATCCTTTTAATTTTATGGCAGGATGAATATGTCCGCAAAAATTAAAAAAACCTTCTTTTTCTGTTGGATGATGTGTTAATAGAAAACTGTCTATTTCTAATTCTGTATAAATTTCGATATTTAAATCTGCATAATATTCTTTTGAAATAATATCATGATTGCCTTCAACCAATATTATTTTCTGCGAATATTGTTTGGTCCATTCTACAAATAAATCCCATTCGTTATTGATTTTACTGTGAAACAAATCGCCCAAAAAAACAATTGTCTTTGGATTAAATAAGTCTAAAACGGCTTTTAAGCGTGTAAAATTTTCAAAAATAGCATCGTTTGGAATCGCCATTCCGTGTTTTCTAAAATGCGCTACTTTCCCTAAATGTACATCAGAAATTAAAAGCATTTTTTCTTTCTCCCAAAAAACCGCACCGGATTTATGCAGAATAAAATCCTGATTGTTTATTATTATTTTCATGTCAATTTTTATCCAAAAATCAGTCCAGAAATTATTTCATGTAACTGGCTGTCATTTTTTTAATTCTTTCTTGTAAAGTTTCACTAGATAATTTTTCCCTGAGTCGATCTGTAATTATCGGAAAGCTAAATGGTGTTGGTTTATTGCATCTTTTCCATACAATCGTTTGTCTGTTAATTCTTTCCAGAGCCTGAATTAAACGTCCTTCTTCCAACTGATGTTCAAATGTTTCTATAAAAGCCTGCTGAAGCAATAAATTATCAGGTTCATAATCTCGAAAAACCTCAAAAAGCAATTGAGAACCACTTTGTAAATGTTTGGTTTTAATTGGTTTTCCGGGCATTCCGGTAAAAACCAAACCTGCAATAATGGCAATATCCCTGAATTTTCTTCGCGCCATTTCGGTAGAATTCAAACTTTTCTGTAAATCGTGATGCACATATTCCGAAGATAATAAATCATTATCAAAAACAGCCTGCATATCAATTTCCTGATCCGAAAGAAGTTCAAAACCGTAGTCATTATAAGCCAGAGAAAAAGTGATTGGAGATAATAAACTAATGCGATATGACAAAATACTCGCCAAAGCTTCATGCACAAACCTGCCTTCAAAAGGATAAAAAACGGCATGAAATCCTTCTCTTGTTTTAAATGTTTCTATTAAAAACTCGTTATTATCAGGAACGATACTTTCTTTGCGCTGTCTGTCAAAAATGGGTTTTAAGGCTTTTAACTCCGGTGTTAGATTCTCTGTATTTGCGGCATATAATTCTTCGCGCAACAATTCACTCATTTGTACAGACAGCGCCATTCGTCCGCCCATCCAGCTTACTGTTTTCGACGTTTTTTTAGGATCTGCTTTTCTAACCAATACCTGCATATTTTTAACCCGAAACAATTCCAGTTTTTTTCCTGCAAACGTAAAAACATCTCCGGGTTTCAATTTAGACGCAAACCATTCTTCAATTGTTCCGATAAAACCTCCGCTTAAAAATTTAACATTAAGAGCAGCGTCGCCAATAATAGTCCCAATTTGCATTCTGTGGTGCATTGCAATTAACCGGCTGTTTATTTTAAAACGTCCGTCTTCTTCAACTTCTACTTTTTTGTATTCATCATACGCTTGTAAACTCTGACTTCCGTTGGTGATAAAATTGAGAATCCAATTCCAGTTTTCTTTGGTTATATTTTGATAACAAAATGTTTTCCTGACTTCTTCAAAAATTTCATCGGGAAAAAAACCATCAGAAACCGCCAGTGTATTTAAATATTGCACTAAAACATCCCAACTATTCAAATACGGAATCCGATCTTCTACAATTGTTCTTTCAGCTGCTTTTTTTAGTGCCGATGCTTCAATTAATTCTATAGCGTGAGTGGCGAGAAAATAAATAACACTTTCTTTTCCCGGTTGATGCCCGCTTCGTCCGGCTCTTTGCAAAAATCTTGCGACACCTTTTGGACCGCCAATTTGAATAATGGTTTCAACTGGCGCAAAATCAACTCCCAAATCCAGACTTGATGTACAAACGACAACTTTTAATTCTTCATTTCGAATCGCGTTTTCAACCCATTGCCGGATTTCTCTACTGATACTTCCGTGATGCATCGCCATTTCTCCGGCAAACTCAGGATATTTTTCGAGAATTGCCTGATACCACATTTCGCAGGCTGATCGCACGTTGGTAAAAATCAAAGTCGTTTTGCTTTTGCGGATTATTTTTGCAACCTCATCAATTAAATGCAAACCCATATGACCGCGCCACGGATAACTGTCCATTTTTTCAGGTAAAATCGAAAGCACTTTTATTTTTTTATTGATGTTCGCCTTAATCAAAACAGAGTTTTTATAGGCTTCAGAATCTAATCCTAATAAAACTTGCTGCGCCAATTCAAGATTACCAATTGTCGCCGAAATTCCCCAGATTCGCATTTTAGGTGCCACTGTTTTTAATCGCGATAAAGCCAATTCCATTTGAACACCGCGTTTTGTTCCTAACAATTCATGCCATTCATCGACAATAATGGCAGAACAATTGGCAAAAGTTTTTGCAAATTCTTTTGATGCTAAAAGCAATTGTAAACTTTCGGGAGTTGTTATAAGCAAATCCGGCATTTTTTTACTTTGCTTTGTTCTTTCACTTTGAGAAGTATCGCCGGAACGGATTCCTACGGTCAATGGCAAATCTAAATCCTCGACAATTCTCTCGGCAGCTTGTTTTATTTCTACCGAAAGTGCCCGCAAAGGCGTAATCCAGATTGCTTTTAATCCCGGTTTATGCTTGTTTTTAAAATCAGGATTTTTCTTCATGTAATCCAGAACTATCGGAAACCATAATGCATACGTTTTTCCGCTTCCGGTTGGAGCGTTTAATAAACCATTTTTTCCCTGCAAAAATGCTGTCCAGGTTTGGGTTTGAAACGGAAAAACTTTCCAGCCCTGATCCTGAAACCAATTTTCTGCAATTGTATATAGTTCGTCTCTGTTCATTTTTTTATAAAGTTCAAAGTTGCAAAGTTCAGAGAGACAAAGTTTAGCTGTTTCCAAAAGTTTTTTTCTTTGAAACTCTGTTACTTTGTCCCTTTGAACCTTTTAAGAAATCATGCTTTTTAAGTCTTCAATCGAATTTGCCTCGTCGATTTTTTTGTCATGCCTCCATCTTAAAATTCTTGGAAATCGGGTTGCAATGCCGCTTTTGTGTCTTTTTGAAAGCGCAATTCCTTCAAAGCCAATTTCAAAAACCAATTGTGGCGTTACACTTCGAACGGGACCAAATCGTTCTAATGTGTTTTTCTTTATAAAATCATCCACTTTTCTAAATTCAGCATCGGTTAAACCGGAATAGGCTTTTGCGAATGTGACTAATTCTTTTTCGCCGTTGTCATTTGTCTGCCAAAGTGCAAAAGTATAATCGGTAAATAAATTTGATCTTCGTCCGTGACCTCGCATGGCGTAGGTTAAAACGGCATCAATTACCAAAGGTTCAATTTTCCATTTCCACCAATCGCCTTTTTTTCTTCCTACCAAATAGGCAGAATTATTGCGTTTTAACATCAAACCTTCGCTTTTCATTTCGCGGGCACGCATTCTTTCGTTCGTAACATCTTCCCAGGAATGGAGCAATACTCTTTCTGATAATTGAAAATAACGCGTTTTATCTTTTATGGAATCGTATAATTGTTCTAATAATAATCTTCGTTCTGCATACGGCAAATGGCGAATATCCTGACTTTCCCATTCTAAAATATCATATGCTTTTAATATTACGGGAACTTTCTCCAGTAAACTTGCTGAAATGGTTTTGCGCCCAATTCTGGTTTGTAAATCATTAAAAGTTCCAATTTCGCCTTCCGGAAATGCTAAAATTTCGGCATCAATTACGGTTCCATCCGGAATCAAACCAACGAAAGATTTAAACTCCGGATATTTATCGGTTACTAACTCCTCGCCTCTTGACCATACATAAATTTCGTTTTCACGGATAATGGTTTGCGACCGAATTCCATCCCATTTATGTTCTATCGACCAATCTTCGGGATTTCCTAAACTATCAACTTCACCTTCAATTGGATACGCCAAATAAAACGGATATGGTTTTGATAGATAATCGCTGTTTTTTTCGTCCAGAATCAATTCCTGAAAAGTGATTGTATTTGGATCCCAATTTCCCATTAATTTATACGCCAAAGCATCTTCATCAACATCTTCGGCTTTAGAAAGTGCTCTGGTCATTAATTTTTGGCTTACGCCGATTCTAAAACTTCCGGTAATTAATTTGGTAAAAACAAACCGTTCGTAATAATTTAATGCCAGCCAGTTTTGCTGTAAATATTCTTTTTTATCAGGATCTGATTTCTTTTTTAAGGCGATAATTTCCTGTAGATATTCAGTTAAACTCTTATCTGAATGTTCTTTTGTGGTTGGGATTATCAAGGCGATTGTTTCGGCCAAATCGCCCACGATATGGTAACTTTCTTCAAAAAGCCATAACGGAATATTTGCCAGTTCATTTGCCCAATTACGCAACAAAGTAGTATTTACAGGTCTTGGCGGACGTCGATGTGAAAGTATCGCGATTGTCCAGACTTTATCTTCCGGCGATGCATTTTTAAAATACATTGTTAACGCGTCGACTTTTACATTCGTTTTGTTCGAACTGTCAAGAACTTTTATAAGTTGGGCGAAATTCTTCATTGTTTACACTTCTTTCTCTGTTTCAACTTCCTTTTCCATTTCTGAAGTTTCACCTTCGTATTGCGTTTTTTCGGTTCTGGCATCATAACCCAATTCTCTTAAATATTTAGAGAAAATATCGGTATAACCGTGTGTGCAGATTACTTTTTCTGCTCCTGTCGCTTTAATACTGTCTAATAGAGAATACCAATCGCAATGATCGCTTAAAACAAAACCTTTATCAATGGCGCGTCTGCGTCTTGCTCCGCGAAAAGCCATCCAGCCACTTGCAGAACCGGTAACAAATGGCGTCATTTTTCTGATCCATGTACTTCCGTGCGCGCTTGGCGGTGCGAGAACAATATTTCCTAATAAATCTTCTTTTTTGGTTTCGTAAGTCACCAATTTTGTTGGCGGAAGATCAATTAACGGACGAACCACATTGGTCATATTTTCGATGGCGCCGTGTGTATAAATCGTTCCCAGATCTGTATCTAAGTATTTTAAAAGCCGTTGTGCTTTTCCTAAAGAATAACCAAACAAAATTGAAGTTTTTCCTTCTGCCTTATTCTCTGCCCACCAATTATTGATTTCTGTAATTACCTCAGCTTGTGGAGTCCAATTAAAAGCCGGTAATCCAAAAGTACATTCGGTTATAAAAGTATGGCATTTTACTACTTCATACGGAACCGAAATACCGTCGTCTTCTGTTTTATAATCGCCGGTAAAAACCCAGACTTCTCCTTTGTGTTCTACCCTAATTTGAGCACTTCCAATAATATGTCCGGCGGGATGAAACGAGAATTTTACATTGTTGATTACAAAGGTTTCGTTCCAGTCTTTTCCCGTTACGTTTATGTCTCCTAAACGATGACGGATAATGGGAATATTGGTATGATGTGTAATATAATTTTGGTGTCCCCAACGTGCATGATCAGAATGTCCATGTGTAATAATAGCATTTTTTACAGGCTGCCACGGATCGAGATAAACATCGGCCTGCTGGCAGTAAATTCCTTTATCGTTAAAAGCTAAAAGGGGGATTTTCATATCGTTATCTTTTTAAATAAAAATAAAACTTATTGGTACATTTTATCAAATTTAATTATTAATCATCTGACCTTCTTTACAATTTAGTTGGATTAGTTTATTTAATTACAACTTTTAATATTGTGTTATGATATAATCAAAATATCATTTGTACTTTTGTAAAAAATTAAATAATTCGTAATTTTAAATACTTTCAACCCATGTTAAAAGGATTCTTTCATGTACCAAAAGCGGTAAACGAACCAGTAAAAGGTTACGCGCCGAACTCACCAGAAAAAGCAGCTGTTCAGGCAGCATACACTTCAATGTGGAACTCTAAAATCGATGTTCCATTATACATTGGTAGTGAAGAAATCAAAACTGGAAATACAAAAACTATCTCAGCACCTCACGATCACAAACATATCGTAGGAACGTATCATTTAGCTGAAAAACAACATATCGAAAAAGCAATTGCCAATGCGCTTGAATCAAGAAAAGCATGGGCAAATATGGCATGGGAACAACGTGCTGCTATTTTCTTAAAAGCTGCTGAACTTATCGCAGGTCCTTACAGAGCCCGTATTAACGCAGCTACAATGATTGGACAATCTAAAAATATTCATCAGGCAGAAATTGATGCTTCTTGTGAATTGATCGACTTTTTACGTTACAACGTAGAATTTATGACTCAAATTTACAACGATCAGCCAAAATCTGATTCTACAGTTTGGAATCGTTTAGAGTACAGACCTCTTGAAGGTTTTGTGTACGCAATTACTCCTTTTAACTTTACTGCTATTGCTGCAAATCTTCCTGCAAGTGCTGCAATGATGGGAAATGTTGTGATTTGGAAACCAAGTGACAGCCAGGTATTTTCTGCAAAAATTATTATTGATGTTTTCAAAGAAGCCGGTGTTCCTGACGGTGTTATAAACGTTGTTTTTGGAGATGCTTTAATGATTACTGATACCATTTTAGCTAGCCGTGATTTTGCCGGAGTTCACTTTACAGGTTCTACTCATGTATTTAAAGATATATGGGCTAAAATTGGTGCAAACATTAACAACTATAAAACATACCCAAGAATTGTTGGTGAAACTGGTGGTAAAGATTTTATCATTGCACACCCAAGCGCTAATGTAAAACAAGTTGCAACTGGTATTACTCGTGGTGCATTCGAATTTCAAGGGCAAAAATGTTCTGCAGCTTCAAGAGCTTATATTCCGCAAAGTTTATGGCCAGCTGTAAAAGAACAATTAATTGCTGATGCAAAATCTATGAAAATGGGTTCTCCGGAAGATTTCGGAAACTTCATTACAGCGGTTATCCACGAAGGTTCTTTTGATAAATTAGCCAGTTATATTGATCAGGCTAAAAAAGATGCTGATGCTGAAGTTATCATTGGTGGAAACTATGATAAATCTGTAGGATACTTTATTGAGCCAACAGTTATTGTAACTACAAACCCAAAATATACTACAATGGAAACCGAATTATTCGGACCAGTTATTACGATTTATGTTTATGAAGATGCAAAATGGGAAGAAACTTTAGAATTAGTTGATACTACTTCTGAGTATGCTTTAACAGGAGCTGTATTTAGCCAGGATCGTTATGCTATTGAAGTAGCAACTACGAAATTGCAAAATGCTGCAGGTAACTTCTACATCAACGATAAACCAACAGGAGCTGTTGTAGGAATGCAGCCATTTGGTGGAGCAAGAGCATCAGGAACTAACGATAAAGCAGGTTCTGCATTGAATTTATTGCGTTGGGCTTCTCCTAGAACTATTAAAGAAACTTTTGTAACTCCGGAAGATTACAGATACCCGTTTTTAGGTTAATTTTTATTTCAGGTTTCAAGTTAGAAACTTTGTCAATTATATAAATCCGCAAATTTCAAATTGAAATTTGCGGATTTACTTTTTTTATTATAAACGTCTCATTTTTAAATAATTGTAAAATTTGTAGTATTTTTCTTATTTACTTAATAATCAACTACTTACCTATTTAAAAAACCTTAATTTATCATTCTAAAAACTTCTTGTATGACATTGGAAATAAGCTAAAACATAATTTTGTTAAAGATCTAGATCAAAGAAAAAGAGTGCAAACTGTTTTTACCGATTTAAAGAAACATGACAATAAAACCTAAAATTAAAAGCTTATGAAAAACTTAAAAAATGTTCCTGAAATTATTGCAAAATCAAAATGCATTGGTCATCCGATTGATTTTAAGTGGAACAAAAAGAAAATGAATGCCCTTTTAGATCCTTTAGAAGGAAATGAAGAACTTGAAAACGCTTTAGCCCGAATTAATCACAAAGCTTCTGTTGGTTTAACAGCTGCTCTATTAGAATGGGTAAACTGGCGTTTTACAGGATACACAAAAGTAGCAAACGATATCGAGAAGCGTATAGAAGCACTTTGGTGTTCAATTGCTAATCCTGAATATTCAGAGCCATTAGATTTTGATACGGATTTAAACATGCCAATATCAAGCTCTGTAAACGGACCTGTTTGGGTTGCACTTATGAATGCAAAAATGGTTGATGTACGATATAGAAAAGGATCGTATTTTATTCAAAGTGAAATTGTTGGTTTGGTTTTACTGGTGCGTCATATTTCTCCTAAAAGGAAAGTTTTTGATAAATGGTTCAGTACTACTATAATGAAATTATCGCGTTTGTATCCTTGTCAATATAGTGATAAAAATCTGGATGAAACTGACGAAGCAATTTATGATTCATCAAATGAACCTGTAATTTGCAGAGAATTTTTCTTTGATTCCAGATTCAAATATTCTAATGAATCAGCGCAACAGACACTTAATGATTTTATAGATCATTTAAGCCATAAAAGCAATCCGTTTTTACACATAAACGAAATGGCTGTTTAGTTTCACTAATTAATTTATAAACAAAATCCGAATCTAAAAATTAGATTCGGATTTTTCATTTTTTAGAGTTCCAACAATGTGAAACTTCAAATCATATATTTTTTTAAGGCTGAAATTTCAACGGCAAATGCACTACTTTTTTAGTTTCAAAAAATTCGTCTTCAAAATAATCGGCTAAATTATATAAAGCTGCTTTTGGGAAAGCTGCCAGTTCTTCGGTTAAATCTCCACCTTTTAAATAAAGAATTCCGTTTTTCAACTCATGTTTATGCTGTTTTTTGATTTTATCTTTTATCCAGGAAACAAAATCCGGCATATTGGTTACGGCGCGGCTTACAATAAAATCAAAATCGCCTTTTACTAATTCTGCACGTTTTTGTTCTGCTTTAACGTTTTTTAATTCTAATGCATCAACAACGCCCTGAACTACTTTTATTTTTTTTGCAATAACATCAATTAAATAAAAACGGGTTTCAGGAAAAAGAATTGCTAAAGGAATTCCCGGAAAACCTCCTCCGGTTCCAACATCAAGAACTGTTGCTCCAGGCTCAAACTTCATGATTTTTGCAATTCCAAGCGAATGCAAAATGTGTTTTGTATATAAAGCATCAATATCTTTACGTGAAATAACATTGATTTTCTCGTTCCAATCGTGATATAAAAAATCTAATTTTTGAAATTGTTCGATTTGAATGTCGGTCAAATCAGGAAAATATTTCAGAATCTCATCCATTGCTCTAATTTTTTAACAAAAGTACTACTTTACGATTGAAATATTTAACTCAATTTTGCAAATTGAAAATTTATAATAATTACCTTTGAAAACTATTTAAAATAATTATGAATAACACTGCACCTACATTTGCAAGGCAAGACAATCTGAAGTTTTTCAGAACACTTAACTCTCGGGTAAACAATTATTTCAAAGAAAATAATATTCAAAAAACCGGAAACTGGAAGCTGCACTTAAAAGCGGTTATTTTGTTTGCAGTTTTTTTAACGCCTTACTTTTTAATCCTAACGCTTGATATGCCTTTTTGGGTTATGCTGCTTTTGTCCATCGTTATTGGTATTGGAATGGCAGGTGTTGGAATGAATGTGATGCACGACGGTAATCACGGTTCTTTTTCGACTAAAAACTGGATCAATAAATTCATGGGCGGAACTATTTATGTTTTGGCCGGAAATGTTTATAACTGGCAGGTTCAGCATAATGTTTTACATCATACTTATACAAATATTCCCGGACATGATGAAGATCTTGACGCGGGAAGAATTATACGTTTTACACAAGAGGCAAAATGGCATAGTTTTCACCGTTTTCAACATTACTATTCTGTTTTCTTATACGGATTGTTGACTTTTAATTGGGCTATTACAACCGATTTTAAGCAAATGAGAAATTATCTTAAAAGAAAATTATCTTACGGAGAACCAAAAAGCCCAAAAATTCTTTGGACAACTTTAATAATTACAAAGGTAATTTACATTTCAATTTGGATTGTTCTTCCAATGGTAATAGGAATTACGTGGTGGAAAGTTTTAATTGGATTTTTCATTATGCATTACACAGCCGGATTAATTTTAAGTGTTGTTTTTCAATTAGCTCACGTTGTTGAGGAAACTACAAATCCTTCTCCTAATGAATTGGGCGAAATGGATAATACATGGGCCATTCATCAATTGTTTACTACGACCAATTTTGCACCTAAAAATGCCATTGTAAACTGGTATACAGGCGGATTAAACCACCAAATCGAACATCATATTTTTCCACATATAAGTCACATTCATTACGGTAAAATTGCAAAAATTGTAAAGGAAACCGCAAGAGAATGCAACTTGCCATATTACGAATATAAAACCATGACAAGTGCCGTAATTGCCCACTTTAAACATTTACGTGATCTTGGTATGAAACCGAAACTAGCATAAAATCTATTAATAATTAACCTTCCTTAATTAAAGTTGAAATTAAGGACATTCAAAATTTTTATAATGAATCATATTCTATCAGACAGAATTAACAACTTAGCAACATCACAAACCTTGGCAATGGCTGCTTTAGCACGTGAATTAAAAGCACAGGGAAAAGACATTATCAGTTTAAGTTTAGGTGAACCGGATTTTAATACTCCGGATTTCATCAAAGAAGCTGCTAAAAAAGCAATCGACGATAATTACAGTACATATTCTCCAGTAGACGGGTATCAGGATTTAAAAGAAGCTATCTGCAGAAAATTTAAAAGAGACAACGGATTAGAGTACAAACCAACTCAAATTGTAGTTTCTACAGGAGCAAAGCAATCTTTATACAACATTGCACAAGTAATGTTAAACGACGGTGACGAGGTAATTTTACCAGCACCTTACTGGGTTTCTTATTTCGAAATTGTAAAATTGTCAGGAGGAATTCCTGTTGAAGTTCCAACATCTGTAGATACTGATTTCAAAATTACACCAGAACAATTAGAAGCTGCTATTACACCAAAAACAAAAATGATGTGGTTTAGCTCTCCTTGTAATCCATCTGGATCTGTGTACAGCAGAGAAGAGTTAACTGCTCTTGCAAAAGTGTTAGAAAAATATCCAAATATATACGTAGTTGCCGACGAAATTTATGAGCACATCAATTTCTCAGGAACTTTTTGCAGTATCGGTTCAATTCCGGGAATGTTAGAAAGAACAATCACTGTGAACGGAGTGGCAAAAGCATTTGCTATGACAGGATACAGAATTGGTTACATTGGAGCGCCGGAATTTATCGCAAAAGCGTGTACAAAAATTCAGGGACAAGTAACTTCAGGAGCAAATTCTGTGGCGCAACGTGCTACAATAACTGCTGTAGATGCTGACCCAAGCGTATTGAACGAAATGGTTCAGGCTTTTCATGGCCGTAGAGATTTAGTTGTTGGATTATTGAAAGAAATTCCAGGCGTAAAAATCAACGTTCCGGAAGGTGCTTTTTACGTTTTCCCTGACGTTTCTTCTTTCTTCGGAAAAACGTTGAGAGGAACTGAAATTAAAGATGCAAACGACGTTTCCATGTATCTTTTGGCAGAAGCTAACGTTGCAACAGTAACGGGAGATGCTTTTGGAAATCCAAACTGTATTCGTTTCTCATATGCAACAAGCAACGATATATTAAAAGAAGCTTTACGCAGAATCAAAGAAGCTTTGACTGTGTAATTATTTTAAATAAAGTAAAAAAAAAGGTGTTCCAAAAGAACACCTTTTTTTGTTTACTCTAATTAGCAAACAAACTTGCTATATCTCTCGTTATTTCAGTTGGCGAATTGCAATCACAATTACTCAATCCTATAACATAAACTTGTTCCTGAGGCAAATAAACGCCCATAGATTTAAAGCCAAAAATACTTCCGCCATGCTCCCGTGTAAGTTTTCCATTTACCTCTTTTATATGCCAGCCATATCCATAATTAATTTTACTTCCGTTATTTAACTTATAATTTGTAAATGCCTTTTCAACAATATCAGAACTAAGCAATTTATTTTTATCAATTGCATTTTGCCACTTCAACATATCATCTACATTCGACATTATCGAACCGGATGCATACGGTATAGAAAAACTAATATAATTTGTATTCATATATCCATCCTTATTACGATAACCTGAAACCCTGTTTTTAATAATTTTTTCATGGCTTGCATAATAGCTATTCTTCATTTCCAGCTTTTTAAAAATATGCTGATCAATAAACTCCCCATAACTTTGACCGGAAACTATTTCGATAATATATCCTAAAATAACATAACCGGAATTACAATATTTAAACGCTTCACCCGGTTTAAAATCAATTGGTTCATTCTTAAAAAAATCAACCAATTCCTTTGGTGACAAATCAGCTCTTGCAATATCTTTAATCGATTTCATACTTGTAAAATCTTTAATTCCAGAAGTATGTGTGAGCAAATGATGAATTGTAATACTATTTCCGTTAGTTGGATAATCCGGAATAAATTTCGTTATTTCATCATTTAGTTTAATCTTGTCCTGTTCGACCAGCATCAAAATTGAAATAGCCGTAAACTGTTTCGTCATCGAGCCAATTTCAAAAACAAACTCAGACTGCATTTTTATATTCATTTCCAAATCTGCCATTCCAAAAGCTTTCCTATACATTACTTTTCCTTTTTTCGCTACCAGAAAAACACTTCCCGGACCTTCCTTTTTAAATTTTTCATTTAATAATTTATCTACTTTTGCTTCTAAATTTTGAGCAGATAAATTATTGCAGGAAATTAAAAAGAATAAAATAACATATTTTAAGATTGTTTTCATTTTGTAATTAATTAATGATTGATGAAAGCTTTGACGACATTGCTATTGTATCGGTTACAAAAATTGTTTTCAAAATAAACACAAAGTAATTAGTATAATTCGTTGCAAAAAATTCATCACTTTCAAAATTCCCATTCTACAATTTTATAAACACCTATTGTAATTCTATAATAATTAAGGCTTTATAAAATCCCAACTTTGTATTATACATTAATTAAAATTAAAAGTTATGATACATACAGATGAAACCACGACAGAAGCAGTTAGTACATTAAACGGATTAATTTCTATTTTAGAAGATGGAAAACTAGGTTATACAAACGCCGCAGAGCACGTAGACAATCACGCAATCAAAGCTGAATTTCTTGATTATGCGAGAGAAAGAGCTTTATTTATTGTTGAATTGCAAGACGAAATCAACAAATTAGGAAAATCAACAGAAACATCCGGCGGAGGTCCATTAGGAGTTTTACACCGTGCCTGGATAGATATTAAATCATCTTTTACAAGTGGCGATACAGAAGCTATCATTAATGCCTGCGTAACCGGAGAAGAAGCTGCAGTTGAAAAATACAAAATGGCTTTAGAAAAAAACGAACTTGACGGAAGTCAAATTGCTGTTATTTCAAAACAATTAAACAATATTCAAAGTACATTGGACAGAATTAAAATGAAATCGAATTAATATTTAAAAGATATTATTTCTGAAAACCTCCTCAATTTTTAAAAGTTGGGGAGGTTTTTTTTGTAAAAACGAAAACAAATCTTAGATTCGCTGCAATTATTTTATAAATAAAACACTTTATTTTATGATCTTAACTGTACGCCGCTATTTTGCCATTATCCTTTTTACATTATTTTTTTCTAATCTGGCAAATGCCCAAACAAAAGGACATTTTATTAAAGCCTCAATTGGTTTTGGATCAAGTACTTCAAATTACGAAGAAGAAAATCCGGAAATCATAGATGGCTTTGGTTTTTATACCGAAGGAGAATATATAATTGGTTTAACAAGATGGTTTAGTGTAAGACCATATGCCGGAGCTATTTTTACTTCAACTGATGAAGATAAAATTAAAAACCCACAAGGTTACAAAGTAGAAACTAACGCATTTTTACTTGGAACAAAAGTTCGTCTTTGTGCTCCAATACCTTGGGTCGCACCATTTATAGAAACTGGTATTGGTGCTTCAATAGGTTCTTTTGAAACCTACACAAACTATGTTAATGAGAAAAAAAGTGGTGTAGTCGCACATATTCCCATCGGTTTTGGACTTGCAGTAGGTCCAAAAAACAATATAGAAATTGGAGTTTCTTTTTACGGGAATCTATCTGGTGAACAATCTTTTGGAGGATTTACGGCAGGATATTCTTTTCCTTTAGATTAATCTTAATCATCATCATTCCATATTAGTTAACTATTTCAAAAAAAGTCACTTCAGCATTAGCAAACTCGAATTATTTATAAGAACTTTGCAAACTTTTTTCCGTGAATACCACAAAAGCCTAAAGTTTTAAAAATGAAGAAGAAAATTGAAATATTAGCTCCTGCTAAAGATTTAATTGGAGGAATGGCCGCCATCAACAGTGGTGCCGATGCAGTTTATATTGGTGCACCGCAATTTGGCGCGCGATCAAATGCCAACAATTCAATTGAAGATGTTGCAGCATTAGTAAAATATGCGCATTTATTTAACGCTCAGGTTTTTGTGGTAATGAATACCATTTTGTATGACAACGAACTGGAAACGTGTCGTCAAATGATTTGGGAATTATACGAAATTGGAGTTGATGCCCTGATTATTCAGGATATGGCGATTATGGAAATGGAGCTTCCTCCTATCGTACTTCACGCCAGTACACAAGCCAATAATCGCGATGCTGATAAAATTAAATTTCTTAAAGATGCGGGAATTAAACGTGTTGTTTTGGCGCGTGAATTAAACCTGCATCAAATTAAACAAATCTACGATCACGCAGATGTTGAATTAGAATTTTTCGTAACCGGAGCATTATGTGTCTCATTCAGCGGAAACTGCTATATGAGTGTAGCAAACGGAGAACGCAGCGCCAATCGTGGTTCTTGCGCTCAAAACTGCCGCTTACCATATAACTTAATCGACGGAAACGGAGAAACATTAATCAAAAACAGTCACTTACTTTCTATTAAAGATTTAGATATTTCAGATCAGATTCCGAATCTAATCGAAGCCGGAATTGTTTCTTTTAAAATTGAAGGAAGATTGAAAGATGTTGTTTATGTAAAAAACAACGTATCTTATTTACGTCAAAAATTAGACAGTTTCTTAGAAGGCGAAGGAAGCGACAAATATACAAAAGCTTCATCTGGAAAATGTACTTACACTTTTGATTCGTCTTTAAGCAGAACCTTTAACCGTGGTTATACCGATTATTTTGTAAATGAAAGACACAGCTCTATTGGTTCTTGGGAAAGCCCAAAATCAAAAGGACAATACATTGGTAAATTAATCAGAACTGTTGGAAACGCTTATGAAATTGAAAACGGTCAATTTCTAAACAACGGTGACGGACTTTGTTTCATCAACGAAAATAATGAAGCCGACGGAATTTATGTGAACAAGGCAGAAAACGGAAAAATATATCCGAACGTTTTAAAAGAAATTAAAGACGGAACTTTTATCTATAGAAATAACGATGCTGCTTTTATCAAAATTGTTGAAAGAGAAGATAGTGCAGTTCGAAAAATTAGCACGACTTTATTGCTTACAGAAAACGAAACAGGTTTTGAATTAATCGCTACTGATGAAGACGGAAATGTAAGCATTGTAAATTTAGAACATTCAAAAGAGCAGACTAAAACCGGAGAATCGATCGAAGAAAACATCAAAACACAATTGGCAAAAACAGGTTTTACGCCTTATACTGCTGATGAAATTAATGTGATGTTCTCTCAAAACTGGTTCCTTCCTATTTCAAAAATCAACGAAATGCGAAGAACAGTTTACGATCAGTTAACAGAGATTCGTTTGGCAAATTACAAACGCGAAGAACACCAATTGGTAAAAACTTCGCATCCGTATCCTGAAACCAAACTAGATTTCATGTACAATGTTTCGAACAAAATTGCCCGTAAATTCTATGAACGTCACGGTGTTACCGAAATCGAAAAAGCATTCGAATTACAATGGGATCCGGGAAAATCTCGTGTAATGACAACCAAATATTGCATTAAATACGAATTAAAAAAATGTCCGATACACCAAAAAGACATAGTAGGTGTCAAGGTAAAAGAACCTCTGGTTTTAAAACAAGGCGAATTAGAATACAAACTAAAATTCAACTGTAAACCTTGCGAAATGGAAATTTGGGAAAAAGACGCCGAATTTGAAATCGAAGAAGATCATTTTCATTAAGATACAAAACCGATACTTTTAAAGTGTCGGTTTTTTTATTTTTATTTGGGCGTGTCCCTCCGGGTCTCTACGTTAATACATATAAATAGAACTTTGCGGTTAAAAACATTTTTCCTTACTTTTACTACTCCATTATTTTCCAAATTCAAACTTCCCCCTATGAAAATACTACTCCTCGGTTCAGGCGAATTAGGCAAAGAATTTGTCATTGCCGCACAACGAATCGGACAAACCATAATTGCTGTTGATAGTTACGAAAATGCTCCCGCGATGCAGGTTGCTCACGGTTTTGAAGTCATCAATATGCTAGATGGTGAAGCTCTTGACCGAATTGTAGCCAAACACAAACCAGATTTTATTGTTCCTGAAATAGAAGCCATTCGTACCGAACGTTTTTACGATTACGAAAAACAGGGAATCACCGTTGTTCCTTCTGCGAAAGCGGCGAATTTTACCATGAACCGTAAAGCTATTCGTGATTTAGCCTCAAAAGAATTAGGTTTAAAAACTGCCAAATATCAATACGCAACTTCGGCAGAAGAACTGCAAAAAGCCGTTCAGGAAGTTGGGATTCCGTGTGTTGTAAAACCACTAATGTCTTCTTCCGGAAAAGGTCAATCGACAATAAAAACCGAGAGTGATATTGAAAAAGCATGGCAATATGCCGTTGCTGGTTCGCGTGGTGATGTTATCGAAGTTATTGTTGAGGCTTTTGTTGATTTTCATTCAGAAATTACACTTTTGACTATTACACAAAATAATAATCCAACCTTGTTTTGTGCACCAATTGGTCACAGACAAGAGCGTGGCGATTATCAGGAAAGCTGGCAGCCTGCTTTAGTTTCAGAAAAAGATTTGTACGAAGCGCAGGATATGGGCGAAAAAATTACCGAAGCGCTTGGCGGCGCAGGGCTTTTTGGCGTTGAATTTTTCCTGACCAATGAAGGTGTTTATTTCTCTGAACTTTCTCCACGTCCGCATGACACCGGAATGGTAACTTTGGCGGGAACACAAAATTTTAACGAATTCGAATTGCATTTGAGAGCGATTTTAAGTCTTCCAATTTTCGAAATCACATTAGAAAAAGCCGGAGCAAGTGCCGTAATTTTAGCTTCTGAAGATTCTACAAATCCAACATTTAGCGGAATTGAAAAAGTAGCTGCTTTACCAAAAACCGACTTCAGAATATTTGGCAAACCAACTTCAAGACCGTATCGCAGAATGGGAGTTGTTTTAAGCAGCGATTCATTAGCAACGCCAATTGAAGAAATTATAGAACGCGCTAAAAAAACAGCAACCTTAATAAAAGTACATTCGTAAATGGATTTAATTCTAGAAAACATTGCCAAACACGTTTCGCTAACGCCCGAAGAACAAGCACATTTTTTATCTAAAACCGAAACACATACTTACAAAGCAAAAACTATTTTATTAAGTGCCGGCGAAGTTTGCAAACATTCCTATTTTGTGAATTCCGGAATTTTAAGAAGCTTCAATATCAATGATAATATTGTCGAACATGTTTTGTCATTTGCTTGTCAAGGCTGGTGGATGAGCGATATGTACAGTTATTTTTCGCAAAAACCTGGACAGCTTTTTATAGAAGTTTTAGAAGATGCCGAAGTGATTTCTCTATCTAAAGAAAATCAGGAACAATTATATCATGATATTCCAAAATTAGAACGCTTTTTCAGAATTTTAATTGAAAATTCATTGGTTGCCAATCAACAGCGATTAATGGATAATTTGAGTTTACCAGCCGAAGAACGTTTCGAGAAATTTTGTACTAAATACGGAACACTTGTTCATAAAGTTCCCCAAAAACAAATCGCTTCTTTTATTGGCGTAACACCCGAATTTTTCAGCAAAATGAAAGCCCGACTTTTGAAGAAATAAAGATTTTTTTTGCCACAGATTTCACAGATTAAAATGATTTTTTTCGCTACGAATTGCACAAATTTGCACAAATTAATTTACTAAAAATTGAATTAAAATTCGCGAGAATTCGTGAAATTAGTGGCAACATTTTTAATCCTTTAATCTATAAAATCTGTGGCAAAAAACAAAAAAACCAGTTCATTGAACTGGTTTTATTTTGAATTAAAATTGCTCAACCTCCGTAGAGTGTTTCATTGCTGTTATGGTTGATTTCCCTATCATTACTGTGTTTTGAACGGCGTCAAAATAAGAGGTTCCCACAAAAGCCTGGTGTTTTACAGCACGGAAACCGTTTTTCTGTAAAGCAAATTCTCTTTCCTGCAATTCAGAATATCCTGCCATTCCACGTTCTTTATAGGCTTTAGACAATTCGAACATACTTGTATTTAAAGCATGGAAACCTGCCAAAGTAATGAACTGAAATTTATATCCCATTGCAGCCAAATCTTCCCTAAAAGTTTCCATTTCTGCAACAGATAATTTCGCAGCCCAATTAAATGAAGGTGAACAATTGTAGGCAAGCATTTTATCCGGAAATTCCTTTTTCATGGCATCGGCAAACTTTTTAGCATATACCAAATCCGGATTACTGGTTTCCATCCAAATTAAATCAGCATAAGGCGCATAACTTAAACCTCTTGCAATTCCCTGATCGATTCCGTTTTTTACATAGAAAAAACCTTCGTTTGTTTTTTCGCCCGTAATAAATTTAGCATCTCTTGGATCTGCATCGCTTGTTAATAAATTTGCCGCATCAGCATCTGTTCTGGCAACAATTAAGGTAGAAACTCCCATAACATCTGACGCTAAACGAGCAGCAATTAGTTTATTAATCGCTTCCTGAGTTGGCACCAAAACCTTCCCTCCTAAATGCCCGCACTTTTTAGCAGAACTCAATTGATCTTCAAAATGAACTCCAGACGCTCCGGCTTCAATCATTGATTTCATTAATTCGAAAGCATTAAGATTTCCACCAAAACCAGCTTCGGCATCAGCCACAATCGGAACCAAATAATCTTTTTTATCTTCAACTCTATTTACGGTCTGAATCTGATCAGCGCGTAATAAAGCATTATTTATTTTTTTAACCACCATTGGCACACTGTTTACAGGATAAAGCGATTGGTCAGGATACATTTCTCCTGCCAAATTTGCATCGGCCGCAACTTGCCAGCCACTCAAATAAATCGCTTCTAAACCAGCGTCGACTTCCTGAATTGCCTGATTTCCTGTTAAAGCGCCCAAACCAGCAACATAATCCTGATTTTTTAACTTTCTCCATAATTTTTGCGCTCCCATTTTTGCAATAGAATGCTCAATTTGATACGAACCCTGAAGCGTAACTACTTCTGTGGCTGTATAAGGGCGTTCAACTCCTTTCCATCTTGGGTTCGTAATCCAATCGTTAATCAATTCCTGAATTCTGTCTTCTGTTGTTTTCATAAATAGTTTAGTTAAAGTGGTTAGTAAGTAAATAGTTTTCAGTCTCAGTTTCAAGTTTTCAGTTTTAACTGGACTTATTTTTTTAAAACACATAGAAACATAGCTTTCTTCGTGGTTCAAGGCATTTCATTTGTTTAAACAAACATAGCTATGTGTGAAAAACTAGTTTTTTTGTAAAACTCTTTTTATTTACATTTTAAATCTATGTTTCTATGTGTTAAAGCATTTCCCATGTTTGATTAAATAATCTGCGAAGATTTTACAATCTCATTTTTATCTGCCTGATCTGCTAAATCTGCGTGAAAAATTATTAGCCCGTAGATCTAGCAGATCCAGCAGATTTTTAATTTTTAATTTTTAATTCTCAATTTTTAATTCATTATAGATATTTGTAACACGGAATCGTCAAAAAGTCAACAAAATCAGTATTTACAACTAATCTTTCTAAAACTTTTTCAGCTAAAGGAAATTGACGTTTCTCGTAATTTTCTTCGCCCAATTCGTTTTTAATTTTTTGAAATTCTTCTAAAGCCAATTCATGATAATATGCCAGATCTAATTTTTTGCCATTATCTAAAACCACTTTATTTTGAAGCCATTGCCACAATTGCGATCTCGAAATTTCAGCTGTTGCAGCATCTTCCATTAAATTATGCAAAGCAGCTGCACCTTGTCCGTTTAGCCAAGAAGCCAGATACAAAACTCCTACATTGATATTTTTTCGAGCACCATTTTCTGTTATGATTCCAATTGGTGGTTCAATCAAATCAGCTTCTGTAATTTTGCGATGTTCCCTTTTAATATGAATTTGATTTGGAGTTGGCATTCCTTTATCAAAAATTTCTTTGGCTATTGAAACCAAGTCCGGATGCGCAACCCAGGTTCCGTCGTGACCATTTTTTACTTCGCGTTCTTTATCGGTTTTTACTTTTGCGAAAGCGATAGCATTTGCTTCTTCATTATTTTTAATCGGAATTTGCGCTGCCATTCCGCCAATGGCATGAATCCCGCGTTTGTGGCATCTTTGAATTACCAAATTAGAATATGCATTCATAAAAGGCGAAGTCATATTTACCTGATCGCGATCGGGAACAATAAATTTTGGATTCTTACGGAATTTCTTGATGTAAGAAAAAATATAATCCCAACGACCGCAATTCAACCCAACGATATGTTCTTTTAATTCGTAGATAATTTCATCCAATTGAAAACTTGCCGTTATCGTTTCAATTAAAACCGTCACTTTTGTAGTTCCTCTTTCTAATTTCAAATAATCTTCGGTAAAATCAATCACATTATTCCACCAGCGTGCCTCCAAATAATGTTCTAATTTTGGAATATAGAAATAGGGTCCGGAATTGTTTTCCAACAATTTTTTATGATTATGAAAAACATACAATCCAAAATCAACTAAAGAACCTGAAACCATTTCGCCATCAACTAAAATGTGCTTTTCTAAAAGATGCAATCCTCTTGGACGAACAATTAACGTGGCTATTTTTTCATTTAGCTGATAACTTTTATTTTTAACTTCATCGGTATAAGAAATCGTTTTATTTACAGCGTCTATCAAATTTATTTGTCCGTCTATCAAATTTTTCCAGGTTGGAGAAGTACTGTCTTCAAAATCGGCCATAAAAGTTTTCGCTCCCGAATTCAATGCGTTGATAATCATTTTGCGATCAACCGGTCCGGTAATTTCAACTCTTCGGTCTAATAAATCTTTCGGAATTTCTCCTGCTGTCCAATTACTTTCTCTGATGTGTTTTGTTTCTAAAGGAAAAGTTGGCATTATTCCCTGATCAAACATGACTTGTTTTTGATCACGCTGCAACAACAGCAATTTTCGTTGCGATTCGAATTTTCGATGCAAATCGATTATAAATGCAATTGCTTCTTCTGTCCAGATGTTTGGATAAGAAAGCTTCTTTTCGGCTAAAAATTCCATTGCCGTTTCGGTAATTTCTAATTGGTTTTTCATAGCTGTGGATTTATTTTTATTAGTATCAATTGAATCGCTTTTGTCTTTTTCAAAGCATTAAATGATAACGATCTGATATCTAATATTTTCTACACCACAATATTAGAAAAAAGTTTTTTACAAAACAAGCGAACGTTCGCTAAATATTAAAAATAATATTTTGGCGTTTATTTTTTAAATGGTTATATTTGAATCATGGATATCGAAAAAGACTATATAAAGCTGATATTTGGGTTAAAACTGAAACAAGTTCGAACGCAAAAAAACCTATCACTTTTTGGCTTAGCCAAATTGACAAATCTTTCAAAATCGTACTTAAACGAAATTGAAAAGGGAAAAAAATATCCAAAAACAGATAAAATTTTGCTGCTTTGCAAACATTTAGATGTTTCTTACGATCAAATGATATCTTTAAAACTGGACAATAACCTTGCTCCGATTGGCGAAATCTTAAAATCCGGTATTTTAAAAGAAATTCCGCTCGAACTTTTTGGAATTCAGGAAGCTGATTTAATTGATATAATTGCCAATGCTCCGGCCAAGGTCAATGCTTTTATTAGTACGATTATCGAAATCGCTCAGCATTATAATTTAAGCAGAGAAAGTTTTTTTCTCGCTGCTTTACGTTCTTATCAGGAAGCGCACAGTAATTATTTTGAAGATCTGGAAGAGAAAGTAATTGCATTTTCGAAATCATTTCAAATTAATTTAGATTCTAAAATTACAATTGAAGAATTGGAAGCCATTCTTAAAGAAGAATTTGAATACACTATAAAAGAAATTGCTTTTACAGATCAGGAAGCTTTAGAAGATTTACGTTCTATTTATGTACCAAAAAGCAAGACTTTATTACTTTCAACAGAAATTGATCAACCACAAAGGGCTTTTATTTTAGCCAAAGAAATTGCTTATAATTACCTGAAAATTTCAGATCGTTTGCTGACTTTTAGTTGGATTAAGTTTGAAAATTTCGATCAGGTTTTGCACAACTTTTACGCTTCTTATTTTGCCGGAGCTTTATTATTACCAAGAAAATTGGTTGTAGACAAAATCAATAGTTTCTTAAATAATGAGAAACCAAATCCGGAAGAATTTGTCGCTTTAATAGAAAGTTTCGAAGTTTCTCCGGAATCTTTCTACCAGCGATTAACCAATTTATTGCCAAAAGATTTCCATCTGAAAAATTTATTCTTTTTAAGAATGTCTCATAAAATTGGTTCTGATTTTTATCAGATTAAAAAAGAATTACATATTACCAATCAGCAAGAACCGCACGCCAACGAAACCAACGAACATTATTGCAGAAGATGGGTTTCGGTAAAAACGATTGACGAAGCCATCAGACAAAACAAACCGCATTTTTTTGATGCCCAAATTTCAAGTTACGTTCATAGCGGCAATGAATATTTGGTTTTTTCATCGGCCACAAAAGATCCTTTTATAAAAGATAATATTCGCAGTATTTCTGTTGGAATTTTAATTAATCCAACAATGAAAAAGAAATTCAAATTCATTGAAGGAAAACCATTAGTCAAAAGAATTGTTGGCGTTACCTGCGAAACCTGCGATGTAAAAAATTGTTTAGAAAGAGCCGCGCCACCAATTGCGTTAGAAAAGAAAAAACGCCATGAGAATACGGATTTGGTTGTTCAGCAGTTTATTAATCAGTATAGTTAATTGTAGATTTTAGATTTTAGCTAGTTTGAACATAATCCAGTAAGCGCAATCTTGTCAACCTGAGGAACGAAAGATCTCCGCAAGTAACTCCGTCCAGAACATCGCCAATCTTTGTCGAGCTTCGTGTGTGATCTCTCCTTCGTCGAGATAACAAACTGTGCTTCAAAAGACGCACCGCTTTGCGCCTCTACGTAAAAACCTTTGTGCCTCTGCAACTTTGAAACTTTGAACCTAAAAAACTTTGCCTCTTTGAACCTCTCCAACTTTGAGCCTTAAAGAACTTAATCTACATTAAGTGCCTTTCATTGACCTTGGTGATATCTTTGTACCATAATAATAACACAAAGCAAAACATCATGGAAAATATAGTATTACATAAAGCAGAAACAAGAGGAAACGCAAATCACGGATGGCTTAACGCTTATCATAGTTTTAGTTTTGCAAGCTGGTACAATCCGGATAGAATTCAGTTTGGAGCACTTCGTGTTTTGAATGACGATACAATTGCTGGCGGAATGGGTTTTGGAACGCATCCTCACGATAATATGGAAATCATTACGATTCCGTTAGAAGGCGATTTAGCACACAAAGACAGTATGGGAAATACTGAAATCATCAAAAATGGCGATATTCAGGTAATGAGTGCCGGAACCGGAGTTCAGCACAGTGAGTTTAACCCAAATGCCGATGACCAAACTAAATTATTGCAAATCTGGTTGTTTCCTAATAAAAGAAATGTAGAGCCTCGTTACCAGCAAATTACTTTGGATGTGGCTGACAGACATAATAAATTGTCTCAAATTTTATCTCCAAATGCTGATGATGAAGGGGTTTGGATTCATCAGGATGCGTGGTTTCATATGGGAAATTTTGATGCCGGAACCACAACAGAATATAAGTTGAAAAAAGAAGGAAACGGAGTTTATGCTTTCATTTTAAAAGGAAATGTAACTATAAACGGTCAGGAATTAAATACGCGTGACGCAATGGGAATTTCAGATTTTGAAACTTTAAACATCAAAGCAAATACTGATGCTGAGTTTCTTTTAATGGAAATTCCGATGAATTATTGATCAACAGCAATTTTCAAGCAACAAAACAAACAAATGGGCAATCAAAAAGTTATTTCGTTTTTTATTTCTTAATCTAGGTTAAGTGCCAAATGAAGACAGCAGAAGTAACTTTGTCCTATCAAAATGAAAGTAATATTTTAAAAATAAAAATTATGGCAACTACAAAATGGTCAATTGACCCAACTCACTCAGAAATTGGTTTTAAAGTTAAACACATGATGTTTACAAATGTTTCAGGTAAATTTGGAACTTACGATGCAACAATTACTACAGAAGGAAATGATTTTGAAAATGCAGCAATCGAATTTTCTGGCGATATCGCTTCTATCGATACTGCAAATGCAGATAGAGACGGTCACCTAAGAAGCGCTGATTTCTTTGATGCTGAAAACAATCCAAAATTAACTTTCAAAGGTTCTTCATTCAAAAAAATTGATGCCGGAGATTATGAATTAACTGGAGATCTAAACATTAAAGGTGTTTCTAAATCAGTTAAATTTCCTGTAGAATTTAGCGGAATCATGACTGATCCTTGGGGAAATACTAAAGTAGGTTTAAGCATTGAAGGAAAAATTAATCGTAAAGACTGGGGTTTAAACTGGAACTCTGCTCTTGAAACCGGAGGGGTTTTAGTTGGAGAAGAAGTTCGTTTAAACATTGAGTTACAATTTGTAAAACAAGCTTAATACTTTATAATTAGGTTTTAATTTGGTTGGTTGAGAAGCCTGCACTTTTTAGGAAGTGCAGGCTTTTTTTGTTTGCCACGGATTGCACGATTTTTTTTTGCCACAGATTAATTGATTTTCACTGATTTAAATCTAAAGAATCCATTAATCTGTGGCAAAAATTAAAATATTAATTCGTGAAATTCGTGGCTAAAACTCATCGCACAGTATTTCTAAATTCTGTTGGAGAAAGTCCGGTTTGTTTTTTGAAGAATCTGGAGAAATACGAATAATCTTCATAACCAACCTTAAAAGCGATTTCGTTTACAGCCAATTGTTTATCAATCAGCATTCTTTTTATTTCTAAAATAACGCGATCTGTAATAACTTCTGTTGCTGTTTTTTGAAGAATTTCATTGCAGATTCGGTTTAAGTGTTTTAATGTGATATTCAATTTCTCTGCGTAAAAAGAAGGTAATTTTTCTGTTCTGAAATATTCTTCTAAAAGTGTTTCAAACTTATTTATTTTAATATTGTACGAATGTGCCTGATGCGAATAAGTCTCGCTATATTTTCTTGAAATTTCGATATGAATGCAATCTAATAAATTCAGTAATTTGTCTAATTGCAATTTATTTTCCTGATTATTTTCCTGAATTAGTAAATTAAAATAAGGCAGTATTTTAGGTATTTCATTTTCTTCAAAAACCATTTCTGGCCGATTGTGAATCGAATGATAAAAATTATAATCAGTGATGTTTTTTTGTCCGAAATACAGATTATATAATTCCTGCGAAAAAATAATTACAAAGCCTTCAATATCTTCAGACAAACTCCAATGATGCATTTGTCCGGGTTGCAGGACAAATAAACTTCCTGTTTTTATTTCAAATTGGTCAAAATCGACTTCATGTAATCCGGAACCATTCGTAAAAAAAACCATTAAATAAGAGTCATGACGATGCGGCTCTTCGACAAAACTATGGTTTTTTAAATGTTCTGTAAAAGTGTTTACATAAAAATCACGATGAACATCATTACAGCTAAAATTCTGAACACTATAAATTGGATATTTTTTCATACAAATGTCTTTATTGTGCTATAAGTAGCGAAGATATAAAAAAGACTTTTATCTTACTCTGATTTACCTTTGTATAAATAAAAAACATCAAGATCATGTCAAGTGCATTAACTCATATTTTAAGCAATGAATGTCCGGTTTGTCATAAAGGAAAAGTTTTTAAAGACAACAATATTTTTCTAAGTTTTGGTTTACCAAAAATGAATGAATATTGCAGTCATTGTAATTATAAATTCCAGAAAGAACCTGGTTATTTCTTTGGCGCAATGTATGTAAACTACGGATTAACAGTTGCTCAGGGAATAGCAACCTATTGTATTGCGCAGTTTTTCTTCGAAAAAAACTTCGATTTAAGAATCATACCTATTATTGCTGTTGTCATCACTTTACTTACTTCTTTCAATCTTCGATTTTCAAGATTAGTGTGGATTTATATGTTTAAGGATTATACGAGCTAAAAAAATATTACTTTTGCCTTTCAATTGAAACTAATATTCAATTCAAAAAAAAGTAAAAATTAAATTAGACAAATGAAGGCATACGTATTTCCGGGTCAAGGCGCACAATTTACAGGAATGGGCAAAGACTTATATGAATCATCGGCTTTAGCCAAAGAATTATTCGAAAAAGCTAACGAAATTTTAGGTTTTAGAATTACAGATATTATGTTTGAAGGCACTGCCGAAGAACTAAAAGAGACTAAAGTTACGCAACCGGCTGTTTTTTTACACTCGGTTATTTTAGCAAAAACTTTAGGCGAAGATTTTAAACCAGAAATGGTTGCAGGACATTCTTTAGGAGAATTTTCTGCATTGGTTGCCAACGGAGCTTTATCTTTTGAAGATGGTCTTAAATTAGTTTCGCAACGTGCTCTTGCTATGCAAAAAGCCTGCGAAATTACTCCATCTACAATGGCTGCAGTTTTAGGTTTAGCCGATAATATTGTGGAGGAAGTTTGCGCTTCTATCGACGGAATTGTGGTTGCTGCAAACTATAACTGTCCGGGACAATTGGTAATTTCTGGAGAAACTTCTGCTGTTGAAAAAGCTTGTGAAGCTATGAAAGCTGCAGGAGCAAAACGTGCTTTAATTTTACCTGTTGGAGGAGCATTTCACTCACCAATGATGGAACCCGCAAGAGAAGAATTAGCTGCAGCTATTGAAGCGACTACATTCTCAACTCCTATTTGCCCGGTTTACCAAAACGTAACGGCAAATGCGGTTTCTGATGCAAACGAAATCAAAAAGAACTTAATTATACAATTGACCGCTCCGGTAAAATGGACGCAATCTGTTCAGCAAATGATCGCTGACGGGGCTACTTTATTTACAGAAGTTGGTCCGGGAAAAGTGTTGGCCGGCTTGATTAATAAAATTGACAAAGAAGCGGTTACAGCGAATGCTTAAATTTTAGTATTCAGTCTCAGTTTTAAGTTTTCAGTTTAAAAACTACACATAAAAAAATCCTCATAAACAGATTGTTTATGAGGATTTTTATTTTATCTGAATTCTTGGGATTTTTTATTATGTTTAGTTTTAATTGAAAACTGAGACTGAGACTGAAAACTAAGAACGAACTTTCTGTTCCCATTTCCAGGCACTTGCCATTGCTTCGTCCAGACTTAATTCTGCTTTCCAGCCCAAAACATTATTTGCTTTATCTGTATTGGCGTAAGCTTCGGTGATATCACCTTCGCGACGCGGCATGATTTTGTATGGCAATTTTTTATTGCTCACTTTTTCAAAACTATGAATTACTTCCAGAACCGAGCTTCCTTTTCCGGTTCCAAGATTAAAGGTTTCTACTTTTTGTATATTCTTTTTATTCAACAAACGCTGCAATGCAATTACGTGTGCTTTTGCTAAATCTACTACGTGAATATAATCACGAACAGCAGTTCCGTCAGGTGTTGGATAATCGTTTCCAAAAACAGATAATTCCTGACGTAATCCCATTCCGGTTTGTGTAATAAAAGGCACTAAATTCTGAGGAACGCCTAAAGGCAATTCTCCAATTTCTGTACTTGGATGTGCTCCAACCGGATTAAAATAACGCAATAAAATAGCACTTATGTTTGTAACTTTTGTGGTATCTGTAATGATTTCTTCGCCAATTTGTTTTGTGTTTCCATAAGGAGACATTGCTGTCTGAACGGGCGCATCTTCGGTAATTGGCATTTTTTCGGCTTGACCGTAAACTGTACATGACGAACTGAAAATAAAACTTGCTTCCGGTTTTTCTTTTAGTTCCTGCAAAAGATAAACCAAACTGCTAATGTTATTTTCATAATACAATAACGGGTTTTCAACACTTTCGCCAACTGCTTTTGAAGCTGCAAAATGAATTACTCCTGTAACGTCACTATGTTTTTTAAAGAAATCCTGTACTGCCGTTTTTTCTCTTAAATCTATTTTTTCAAACAGCGGTTTTTTCCCTGTAATATTTACGATTCCTTTTAAAACATCTTCCGAAGAATTAGAAAGATTATCAATTATCACCACTTCAAAGCCTTCATTTTGCAATTCGACTACAGTGTGAGAACCAATAAAACCTAATCCTCCTGTTACTAATACTTTCATTTATTGGTTGTTTTTTATGTCGTTAATTTATAAGCCTGCCTTGCAATAAGAACCCAGTTATTCTTTTGCTTTTGCCAAACAAGCATTATTCCTATTTTAATATCTCTGTCAACTCCGTCATCTTTGGTATGTGCCGCCAAAACATGTCTTACTATTGCAACATCATTTTGAATAGTTATGGTTTGGTTTTGAAAATCTATAGTCACAAAGTCAGATTTCCCACTCACTATTCCGTCTATGAATTCTGTTTGGTTTTGAAAATTACCATTGGAATGAACATAATTCAAATTTTCAGAAGTTAGTTCCTTTAATTTCACTCCATCAGCATCAATCATTGCCTTACGCAAAATTTCAACACGATTACCAACAGCGGTTTCTTCTTTAACATTCGATTTTTGAGCAAAAGCCGAAAACTGAACAAGAACCATCAAAACTAAAACAGAGAAACTTTTCATAATTTATTTGTTTAAAAATTCTAAAACAGAATCTGTAATGAATTTAATTTGCTCATCATCAAGCTCTGTATGCATTGGCAAAGCAATAACCTCTTTTACTAATTGATTTGTAACCGGAAATTGTTCTTCTTTATAACGAACATCTACATACGCTTTTTGCGAATGCAACGGAATTGGATAATAAATAGCACAAGGAATTGCTTTATCCAATAAATGCTGCATTAAAGCATTTCTGTCTGCATCGATAATTCTCAACACATACTGATGAAAAACGTGATCATTTTCGTTTGCGTCAAAATCTGGAGTAATAATATTTTTATGCCCTGCAAAAGCTGCATTATATTTTGAAGCTGCACGACGACGTGCCTTATTATATTCGTCTAACAAAGGTAATTTTGCATTTAAAACTCCTGCCTGAATACTATCTAAACGAGAATTTACACCCACAACATCATGATGATAACGCTCGTACATTCCGTGATTTACGATTCCGCGAATAATGTGCGCCAGTTTATCGTCGTTTGTAAAAATTGCACCTCCATCACCATAACAACCTAAGTTTTTTGATGGAAAAAATGAAGTTGCAGCAACATGTCCAATCACACCAACTTTTGTTTTTTCGCCTGATTTAGAAATATAATCGGCTCCAATAGCTTGTGCATTATCTTCAATTATATACAAATTATGTTCGGCAGCAATTTCCATAATTGCATCCATGTTGGCAGCGCGGCCAAATAAATGCACGGGAACAATTGCCTTTGTTTTTGGCGTAATTGCTTTTTTAATTGCTTCGATATCAATGTTCATATTTGTCATATCAACATCAACTAAAACCGGTGTTAATTGCAGCAAAGCAATAACCTCAACTGTAGCCGCAAAAGTAAAATCTGCAGTAATTACCTCATCGCCCGGTTTTAAATCTAAAGCCATCATGGCGATTTGCAAAGCATCTGTACCATTGGCACACGGAATTACGTGTTTTGCCCCTAAATAATCCTCAAGATTCTTTTGAAACTGGTGAACCAGAGGTCCGTTTATATAAGTATTTGTATCTAAAACTTCTTGAATTGATGCGTCAACAGTAGCTTTTATTTTTTCATATTGACTCTTTAAGTCAACCATTTGAATTTTTTTCATTGATCTTTTATTTATTTAAAACTTGAGACTGGATTTGAAACCAAATCTCTAAAACGAAGAACAAAAATAGTTATTTAATAACTTCAAACAATGAAAATAATCGAAAGAAGCGTAATTTAGCGCCAAAATTATATATATGCTTTTTCTATACAATTTAGTTATTTCTATTGCCGGCTTTTTTCTTAAAATTATTGCACTTTTTAGTCCAAAAATTAAGCTTTTTATTGATGGAAGAAAAAATATTTTTGCTGTTTTAGAAGAAAAAATAAAACCAACAGACAAAACGATTTGGTTTCATTCTGCCTCACTTGGTGAATATGAGCAAGGTTTGCCTGTAATCGAAAAAATTAAAGAAAAATATCCTTTACATAAAATTATTGTCACGTTTTTTTCGCCTTCGGGATATGAAGTACGCAAAAACAATACTGTTGCCGATGTTACGATATACCTGCCTTTAGATACCAAAAAAAATGCAAAACGTTTTTTAAAACTGGTACATCCTGAAAAGGCATTTTTTATTAAATATGAATTTTGGTTAAACTATTTAAAAGAATTAGAAACAAGCAAAACTCCGACTTATCTGATTTCGGGGATTTTTAGAGACAGCCAGATGTTTTTTAAATGGTATGGCGGTTTTTACAGAAAAGCATTAAAAGCTTTCACTTATTTCTTTGTTCAGAATGAAGTTTCAAAACAAAAAATTGAAGCTATAGGTTTTGATAATGTAATTGTATCCGGCGACACTCGTTTTGATCGTGTTAATGCTATTTTAGAAAGAGATAACTCGCTTGATTTTATTGAAAAATTTAAAAACAATCAGACTACCATAGTTATCGGAAGTTCATGGCCAAAAGACGAAGCTTTACTGGCAGAATATATCAATCAGGCTCCGGAGAATGTAAAATTCATAATTGCCCCGCACAATATTAAGGCAGATCAAATTTCAAATCTGAAATCGCAAATTAAAAAAACAAGTATTTTATTTTCTGAGAAAGAGAATGCTGATTTATCAAATTATCAGGTTTTTATAATTGACACTGTTGGGCTGCTAACAAAAATATATAGTTACGGAACGATCGCTTATGTTGGCGGTGGTTTTGGAAATCCGGGTATTCACAATATTTTAGAACCTGCTACATTTGGAATTCCGATTATAATAGGACCCAATTATTCGAATTTTGCCGAAGCTGTTCAGTTGGTCGAACTTGGAGGATGCATTGTAATATCGAATAAGGAAGAACTAAAAAGCAGTTTTGATCAACTGATTACCGATGAAAATTTCCTGAATGAAAAAGGGCAAATTTGCAGGTCGTTTATTCAGGATAATACAGGTGCAACTGATCGCATTCTAAAAATCGTTTTATAAGCGCTTTTAAACAACTGACACTGATTTGGTATTGTTATTACCAAAAAAAGGTCTTAAACGCGCTAATTTTAGCTTGCTCGGCTTGCAGAATAATCAATTAAAAACAAAATAAACTGCAACTAAGTGAATCAAAAAAGGCAATTTCATTATTGAATATTTAACGAAAAATAATTTATACAAAAAATACAATAATATCATAAATTTTTACTATTTTGGCACTATCTTTGATAAATAAGATAATCGTGAGCAACGAAAATATTTTAAAAAAAAAATAAAAAAATATTTTACATATTAAAAAATTTATATCTTTGCCACGAATTAATAATTAACCTTTTATAATAAAGTAAGATGAAAAAAGTATTTTTAAGTTTAGCTGTTGTTGCTGTTTTAACTGTTGTTTCTTGTAAAAAAGCTGATGCTGCAGCTACTGAGTCTGTAGATTCTACTGCTGTTGCTGTTGATTCTGCTGCTGCTGTAGTTGATTCTGCTGCTACAACTGTTGATTCTGCTGCTGCAAAAGTTGATTCTGCTGCTACTAAAGTAGAAGAAGCTGCTAAAGAAGTAAAAAAATAATTAGAACCTAAGTTCTAAAAATTTTAAAGCCATCCTAGTGATGGTTTTTTTTATGCTCAAAATTTTCGATTAGAGCATTATTACATCAAAAAAAAGCGATTGCTGAGGCAATCGCTTTTTTTATTCCACTTCTTCTTCTTCTTCAACCTCATCTTCAAAAATTGATTCACATGATGAGAAATCCAAAATCTCTGCTTTTGATGAATATTGAACTATTTCTTTAATTCCTTTCTGCAAAAGCAATTCGGTTGTGTATTTTCGACTTGTTGCAAAGTGAACCTCCCCCAACATCAATTTAAAAAAATATTTTCCTCCTGAGCCTTTAAATTTTAAAAACCTGGCCAGATCAACATTTACTTTAAACTTCTCAATCTCTTCCTCACATTCAAATTTTAACTCATAACTCAAGCTCGTAAATATTACTTTGCCTTTTCTAGAAGTAAACACGAACTTATATTCATCATTAAATCGCTTACTAATTACAAAAGCACCCATATGTAGATTGTTGATTTTAGATTTTAGATTATTTGATTGCTGGATTTTTCGATATTGGATTACTGTTTAATAAAACTGTAAAATGTAAAATGTAAAGTGCAAACTGCAAAACTATAAACTGTTAAGCTGTAAATCGAGACTAAAAACCGAAAACTACTAAATTTATATAATAAAAAAAGCCTCTTCAAAAAGAAGAGGCTTTAGTACTCAGAGCGGGACTTGAACCCGCACGAACATTGCTGTTCACTGGATTTTAAGTCCAGCGTGTCTACCAATTTCACCATCCGAGCATTATATGGTTTTGAGCGAAAAACGGGGCTCGAACCCGCGACCTCGACCTTGGCAAGGTCGCGCTCTACCAACTGAGCTATTTTCGCGTTTCAAATTTTAGTAAGAACTAACAATACTTGACTTGTTTCGTATTGCGAGTGCAAATTTAGGACATTTATTCAATTACACAAGCCTTTTTTGAAAAAAAATTATACTTATTTTATAACTTTCTGATAACCTAAACTTTAAATCTGAATTATTTTCCAACCAACATTCTTTTAATCTCATTAAGCTTCATTAATGCTTCAACAGGTGTGATCGCATTTATATCAAGACTCATGATTTCTTCTTTTATTTCTTCTAATAAAGGATCATCAAGATTAAAGAAGCTCATTTGCATTTCGTCATTTGCAGCTTTCACTCCATTTAGAGCATCGCTGGAATGATTTTTTTCTAATTTCTTTAATAACTTCTGTGCTTTCAAAATTACAATTTGGGGCATTCCTGCCATCTTTGCAACGTGAATTCCAAAACTATGTGCGCTTCCTCCTTTTACCAGTTTACGAATAAAAAGAACGGTATCTTTTAGTTCTTTTACCGCAACATTATAATTCTGGATTCTTGGCAGCGATTCCGTCATTTCGTTTAATTCATGATAATGCGTTGCAAATAACGTCTTCGCTTTTGAAGGATGTTCGTGCAGGAAATCTGCTATTGCCCAGGCAATCGAAATTCCATCATACGTGCTGGTTCCTCTTCCAATTTCATCTAATAAAACCAAACTACGATCAGAAATATTGTTCAAAATAGAAGCAGTTTCATTCATCTCAACCATAAATGTAGATTCTCCCATCGAAATATTATCCGACGCTCCTACTCTGGTAAAGATTTTATCTACAATGCCCATTCTTACACTGTCAGCCGGTACAAAACTACCCATTTGAGCCAACAAAACAATTAGAGCCGTTTGTCTTAATATAGCCGATTTACCGGACATATTGGGACCTGTAATCATGATTATTTGTTGGGTTTCTCTGTCAAGGAAAACATCATTGGCGATATATGGCGTGCCAACAGGCAATTGTTTTTCGATAACCGGGTGTCTTCCGTTTTTGATGTCAAGTTCGAAAGTCTCGTCAATTTCAGGACACACATATTGATTTTCGATTGCCAATTGCGTAAACGAACACAAACAATCTAATTGCGCTACCAAATTGGCATTCATCTGAACGGGTTTAATATATGTCGCGATCCAGCCAACCAATTGCTCAAAAAGTTCTGATTCTATTTTATAAATCTTTTCTTCGGCTCCTAAAATCTTGGTTTCATATTCTTTTAGTTCTTCGGTAATATAACGCTCTGCATTTACCAAAGTTTGTTTACGAATCCATTCTTCCGGAACTTTATCTTTATGCGTATTTCGAACTTCTATATAATAACCAAAAACGTTATTAAAAGATATCTTCAACGAAGAAATTCCTGTTCGTTCTGATTCTCTTTTTTCAATTCCTTCTAAAAATTCTTTTCCCGAAGTTGAAATTGCACGCAATTCATCTAATTCTTCGTTAATTCCTTTTGCAATTGCATTTCCTTTTGCAACCGCAACAGGCGCATCCTGATTTAAGGTTGTTTTGATTTTCTCCCGCAGCAAATCGCAGGCATGCAAACTGTCTCCAATAATTTTCACTGCTTCCTGAGGACTTTCGAGCGCCAGGGTTTTTATTGGAATAATAGCGTCTAATGATTCTTTTAAATAAACAATTTCACGAGGAGAAACTTTTCCTGCCGCAATTTTAGAAATCAAACGTTCTAAATCTGAAATTTGCTTGATTTGGTATTGAATATTATGTAAAACTTCAGAATTTGATTTCAGATACGAAACCACATCATGACGTCCTTTTATTTTATTACTGTCTTTTAAAGGAAGTGCGAGCCAACGTTTTAACAAACGTCCTCCCATTGGCGAAAGCGTACGATCGATTACGTCTAAAAGCGTAACGGCATTTGGATTATAACTGTGATATAATTCTAAATTTCTAATCGTAAAACGATCCATCCACACATAAGCATCTTCTGCAATACGCTGAATCGCTGTGATATGCTGCACACGATTGTGCTGTGTTTCTGATAAATAATATAAAATTGCTCCGGATGCAATAATTCCTTCTTTTAACTCTTCAATTCCAAAACCTTTTAAAGAAACGGTTTGAAAATGTTTTGTCAGGGTTTCTAAAGCATAATCTTCTTTATAAATCCAATCTTCCAGATAAAAGCTATGAAAATCTTCTCCAAAAGCTGCTGCAAAATCTCCTTTGTTAGTTTTTGGAACCAGAATTTCGCTTGGATTAAAATTCTGCAATAACTTATCTATATATTCGGCATTTCCCTGAGCCGTTAAAAACTCTCCGGTTGAAACATCCAAAAAAGAAACTCCAATATTTTTATTAGCAAAATAAACCGATGCTAAGAAATTGTTTGATTTAGACTGTAAAACCTCATCATTTAAAGAAACTCCGGGAGTTACAAGCTCTGTAACGCCGCGTTTCACAATCGTTTTGGTCATTTTAGGATCTTCAAGCTGATCGCAAATGGCAACACGAAGTCCGGCTTTTACCAATTTTGGCAAATACGTATTAATAGAATGATGCGGAAAACCTGCCAATGCAGTTTCAGTCTCAGAACCCGCTCCTCTTTTGGTTAACGTAATTCCAAGAATTTTTGAAGCCCTAATAGCATCTTCTCCAAAGGTTTCGTAAAAATCACCTACTCTGAAAAGCAAACATGCATCAGGATATTTTCTCTTGATATCGTTGTACTGTTTCATTAAAGGTGTTTCTTTCACCACTTTCTCTTTCGCTGCCAAATTATTGTATTTTTAAATGAAAATTAAGACAGCGAATTTATAATATTTTAAAGGAATATCGAAGAGCTATAATAATTAAAATATTTTAAGAATATTTTAAGTTCAGATATAAGAATTTTATATAGATTTGTGATAATTAAAAAAGACTCTTAAAAGATGAAAAAAATAATTTTATTTGCTATGTTAGCTGTTGTTGGAATTACAGCTTCTAACGCTCAAAGTACTAAGAAAGCTAAAGCTGCAAAAGTTGCTAAAATTGAAGGAGCCGGAATGGTTTTTGAAAACGAAACAATTGATTACGGAACTATCGCTCACAATGCAGATGGTAACCGTCAGTTTGTTTTTGTAAACAACGGTACTAAACCATTAATCATTACTAACACACAAGGATCTTGTGGTTGTACTGTACCAACTACTCCAAAAGAGCCAATCGCTCCGGGTGCTAAAGGTATTATTGGTGTAAAATATGCTACTGACAGAGTTGGTGCTTTTACAAAAACTGTAACCGTTACTTCTAATGCTGAAGGACAACCAACAAAAGTACTTACAATTAAAGGTACTGTTTTACCAGATCCAGTAAAAAGCTAATCTGAAAAACAATAAAATAATCGAAAAAGCTTCCTTATCTTTGGAAGCTTTTTTTATGACCTGAATTCAACACAATGAGAAAACTTGAAAATAGTGAGCTGGACAGAAAATCTATAGAGGATTTTAAAAAATCAGAAAAAACGCCTTTGATTTTGGTTTTGGATGATATTCGAAGCTTGCATAATATTGGATCTGTATTTAGAACTGCTGATGCTTTTTTGATCGAAAAAATAATCTTGTGCGGGATTACAGCAACTCCTCCTAACAAAGAAATTCATAAAACCGCTCTTGGCGCTACCGAAACTGTTGCCTGGGAACATCATGAAAATGTTTTGGAAGTTATTGAAAACCTAAAAAAAGAAAAGGTTCTCACTCTTGCCATTGAACAAGTTGAAAGTGCGATTTTTCTTCAGGATTTTAAAGTTGAGAAAAATCAAAAATATGCTTTAATTTTTGGAAATGAAGTTTACGGCGTTTCACAAGAAGCGGTTGCGATTTGCGACGGATGCATAGAAATTCCGCAGTTAGGCACAAAACATTCCTTAAATATTTCTGTAAGTGCAGGAATTGTCGTTTGGGATTTGTTTCAAAAACTAAATTGGCCGGAATAGAATATATTTTTTTATAATTGCAAAATTGATATATTTATGAAATGAAAAAGTTTCTTTTCTTAAAAATATCAATTTTATTTTATGCTTTAAGTTTCAATCAATCATTTGCAAATGAGAAAATTAAAACTTTAAACAAGTCTACAATTCTCCGATTAAACGATACTCTTAAATCAGTCAGAAAAAGCAATAAAAAAATTACTTTAGCCATTAATCCGCCTGTTATAAAAGCAACCGGAGATCAATTATACTGTCCCTTAAACACCATAAATATTGTCACCTCTATTAGTATCACCCACGATCCTGCAGAAACAGGAACTGAGACTGTATACATTCAAATTTCATCCGGTTATTCCGGTGGTTTTGACAAACTCGAACTTTTAAACCCAACAGCGCATCCCTCAATAATAACAAGTTGGGATGCTACTGCCGGAAAATTAAAACTTTCAAGCCCAACCGGAATTGATATTTTATATTCAGATTTTGAAGCCGCAATTAAAGATGTTGTTTTTTCTAATTCTTCGCCAACTGCGTCGGGAACCAGAGATTTTTCTATAACTATTGGTCAGGCGAATTATTTGCCATCTACAGGACATTATTATTTATTTACGCCAAGTATTGGTATTACGTGGACTAATGCAAAAGCAGCAGCCGAAGCGAGTACATATTATGGATTAAAAGGATATTTAGCAACTATTTTGGCTGCAGATGAAGCAAAGTTAGTTGGCGAACAAGCTTCGGGAACAGGGTGGATTGGCGGTAGCGATCAGGAAACTGAAGGTATTTGGAAATGGGTTACCGGTCCCGAAGCGGGAACTGTTATGAGTTATACTTTCTGGAATAACGGCGAACCAAATCAGCTGGGAGAAGAAGATTACGCTCATATTACACAAGCCGGTATTGGAATAAAAGGCTCCTGGAACGATTTATCTAATACAGGATCATTAACTCCCGGTGACGCTTATCAGCCAAAAGGATATGTTGTCGAATACGGAGGAATGCCTGGAGAATCACCTTTAGAAATTGCAGCAAGTACCAAAATTACAATTCCGATAGCTTCGGCAATCACGCCAAATGCACTTTGCGATTCGGGAACGTTTACTTTAAATGCAACTGCAACTGTGGGAGCTACCGTTGGCTGGTATGATTCAGCCATTGGCGGGAATTTATTACACACCGGAAACACATATATTACACCAACAATAAATACTACAACAACTTATTATTTTGACGCGGGCTGCGAGAGCAATCGAAAATCAGTAATTGCAACAATAAATACAACACCTGCAGCTCCAACAGTTACTTCGCCTGTTGCGCGATGTGGCACTGGAAGCGTAACACTCGAAGCGAGTTCAAATATTGGTGTCATTAATTGGTTTACTACTGCTACAAGCGGAACAAGTGTTTATAATGGCAGTAGTTTTGTAACTCCTTCTGTTTCTGCAAATACGATTTATTATGCAGAAGCTTCTAATAACGGTTGTGTAAACACAAATCGTGTACCGGTAAATATTATCGTTTATACTCCGCCTGTGGTTTCAGACGAAACTTTGATTTTGTGCCAATTTCAAAAATTACAATTAGATGCAAAAATTACAGGCGTAACTTATGTATGGTCTACCGGAGAAAATACTCAAACTATCGAAGTCGATAAGGCAGGAACTTACACCGTAGATGTTACGAGTCCTGCGCCGGAAAGCTGTCCCAACACAAAAAAAATTACTGTTATTGAACATCTAATTCCTCAAATAACACGAGTAAATGTAGATGAAACTAAGGTCACTATATATTTGAGTAAAGAGGAAGACTATTATGAATATTCTGTTGACGGAGAAAATTTTCAGAATTCTAATATTTTTTACGATGTTCCCGGAGGTTTGCAGACTGCTTACGTAAGAGAAAAAAATAACTGTGGGCAATCAACCTTAGATTTTGTTGTTCTTGTTTTTCCGCCATTCTTTACGCCAAACAATGATACTTTTAATGATTTATGGGAAGTAACGGGAATGGAAAATTTTCCTCAGGCGGAAGTCACTATTTTTGATCGTTACGGTAAACTTTTGGCGCAGCTAAGCGGCTCTAAAATGAGTTGGGACGGTACTTTTGAGAAAACACCTCTTCCCGCTTCTGATTATTGGTATGTCATGAAAATTGATGATACAAAACCTATTTTTAAAGGACATTTTGCGTTAAAGAGATAGTTTTTAATTAGGAAATGTGTCAATTAGAAAATGAGATAATTATGCACGACGTAATTTTAATTTTCTAATTATCTCATTTTCTAATTGCCTAATTGACACATTACGCAATCTTCTTCTGGATTTCATTTAAAATGAAAAGATAATCTTCATGGTTTTTTACAAAATCACGATTTGAAACATCTATTATTAATACATTCAAATCTGTTTGGGATTTAATATATTCTAAATAACCATTATTGATTTTATCCAGATATTCGGCTTCGATATTTTGCTCATAATTTCGTCCTCGTTTTTTGATGTTTTCGAGTAAACGTCCGGTATTTTGATACAAATAAATGTACAAATCCGGTTTTGGCATTTCTTTATAAATAATATCAAATAAGTTTCGGTACAAACGGTATTCGTCTTCCTGCAAAGTGATTTTTGCAAAAATCAATGATTTAAAAATATGATAATCGGCTACGATAAAATCTTTAAATAAATCAAATTGCGCCAAATCATCTGATAATTGCTGATATCTGTCGGCTAAAAAAGACATTTCAAGCGGAAAAGCATATCTATTTTGATCTTTGTAAAATTTAGGCAAAAACGGATTATCTGCAAAACGTTCTAAAACAGTTTTCGCATTAAAATCTTCTGCAATTTTGTGTACTAAAGTTGTTTTACCGGCGCCAATATTCCCTTCAAAAGAAATATAATTAAAGTTCTGCAGCGGAATTTCCTTTACGGGATTTTTCAAATCCTGAACAATAGTACAAACACTTTCATCTGGCGTAATTGCAATTAATTCGCTTACGGTTTTATGAAAAACAGGATGTTTCCAGTTTAATTTTAAATCCTGCATTGGCAATAACACAAATTTTCGGTTTTGCATTAACGGATGCGGAATCGTAAGTTTTTCAGATTCGATAATTTCATTATCAAAAACAATCAAATCAATATCAATAATTCTTGATTGATAACCTTGTTGGTTCGAACGGATTCGTCCTAATTGTTTTTCGACTTTTAAAACCTGGTTTAATATTTTTTGTGCCGATAAATTACTGTGTAACAGCAATGCACAATTATAAAAAGCATCGCTTTCAAATCCCCAGGCGGGTGTTTCATATAGTTTTGAAACCTCGATTACGGTTCCCACTTCCTGATGTATTAATGCAATACAACTTTCGATGTTTGCCAATCGGTTTCCCTGATTACTGCCTATAGATAAAACGACCTGATGCTGTGATTTCATAATTAATGCAAATTAACTAAATCTATTTTAGAATTAACAATATATTTGTGAAACGAGTTCTGAATTTAATTGTGACTTTGTGCGTTAAAATTTGTAACTTCTTACTCATTTTTGCTACATATTAAAAAAATATATTTATGAAATTTCTAGGAAATGTAATTGCCACAGTAATTGGTATTTTTGTTTTTATCATGTTATTCTTTTTTGGAGTAATTCTTATTGGTGCTATTTTTGGCGGGGACGAAACGGTCTCTGTAAAAGCTGATTCTGTTATAGAATTAGATTTAAAAAAAATCAATAATGATTACGCCGGAAAATATAAAGATCCTTGGGTAACTGTTTTTTCAGATAAAAAAGGAGTTGGTTTAACTGATGTTATCAATGCAATCGAAGCGGCAAAAACAGACGATAATATTAAAGGAATTTCCATTTTAAATGATGAATCTTCTTTAGGATTGGCGCAATACAAAGATTTAAGAAATGCGCTCGAAAGCTTTAAAAAATCAGGAAAATTTATTTGGGCGTATGCTAATTCATTTTCTCAAAAAGAATATTATCTAAACTCCGTTGCCAATACAATTTATTTAAATCCTGCCGGAGATCTTGATTTTAAAGGACTTTCGTCTGAAGTGATGTTTTTTAAAGACTTTCAGGATAAATCAGGTATTCATATGGAAGTGATTCGTCACGGAAAATATAAAAGTGCCGTTGAGCCCTTTTTAGAAAATAAAATGAGCGATGCCAACAGAGAACAAATTACAGCGCTTTTAAATTCTATATGGACAAACGTTTCTGAAGATATCTCGAAAAGCCGAAATATTCCTGTTGCCAAATTAAATGAAATTGCAAACGGTTTACTGGCAAGAACTCCTGAAATGGCAAAAAGCCAGCATTTAGTAGATATTGTGGCTTATGAAGATGTGTATCATAACGCTATTAAAAAACAATTGAAAGTAACCGGAGACGACGATTACAATAAAATTTCGATTTTAGATTATACACAAAATAATATTACAACGGCTTTAACGAACACTTCAAGCGATCAAATTGCGATTATTTATGCTCAGGGCGAAATTGAAAGCGGCGAAGGCGATGTAACCGTAATTGGCGAAGGCGCTATGCGTCGTTCATTGCAGGAAGCGAGAAAAGATGAAGATGTAAAAGCAATTGTACTTCGAATTGACAGTCCGGGTGGAAGCGCTTTGACTTCTGATTTGATTTGGAGAGAAATTGAAATCACTAAAAAAGTAAAACCTGTTGTAGTTTCTATGGGTAATTATGCTGCTTCGGGCGGTTATTATATTGCTTGTAATGCCAATAAGATTTTCGCAGAAAAAAATACAATTACAGGTTCAATTGGTGTTTTTGGAATTTTACCAAACTTTAGTCCGTTAGCCAATAAATTAGGAATTAATACGGAACAGGTAAAAACACACGAAAATTCAGCAAATTATAGTCCGTTTGTTCCTGTTGATGAAAAATTTAAAGCTTTTACATTAGAAGGAGTAGAAAAAATTTACAACACTTTTGTAACGCACGTCGCTCAAGGCCGAAAAATGACTTTTGCACAAGTAGATTCTATTGCACAAGGAAGAGTCTGGTCAGGGTCTCAAGCCATAAAAATAGGTTTAGTTGATGAAATTGGCGGTTTGGATGATGCTATTGCCGAAGCTGCTAAAATTGCTAAAATAAAATCGTACAGTACACAAAATTATCCTGAATTCGAAAAAACATTCAACGATGTATTAGCCGGTTTGCCTTTTGCAAAATCTAAAGAAGCTTTTATAAAAGAAGAAATTGGCGAAGAAAACTATCTTTTGATCGAACAGGTAAAAAGACTTCAAAAACAAAAAGGAGTTCAGGCGGTGATGCCTTTTGGATTAAATATTCAATAATTCTATTTACTGATGAAAAAGATATACGTCGTTTTATTTGTTGTATTTGTAAATCTTATTCATGCACAAAATAAAAGTGAGATAACATTTAAGGAAAGCAGTTTAGCGCTAAAAATCAATTTAGATCAGATTTATGGCACTTTAACAACTCCTGATTTAACAAAAAAATATCCAGTAGCATTGATTATTTCAGGTTCCGGACCAACGGACAGAAACGGAAATAATCCGATGATGAAAAACAACTCCTTAAAAATGCTGGCAGAAGCTTTGGCGAAAAATGGAATTGCATCGTTACGATTTGATAAACGCGGCATTGGAGAAAGTAAAGCCGCTGCCGGAGCCGAATCAAGTTTGGTATTTGAGAATTATACCGAAGATGTAAAAAGTTGGATAAACTTATTAAAACAGGACAAACGATTTTCCAAATTAATTATCATTGGGCATAGCGAAGGTTCATTAATTGGAATAATTGCCGGAGCAAAAGCAGATAAGTTTATTTCAATTGCAGGCCCGGGAGAATCTGCAGATAAGCTTCTTAAAAATCAGATTGCAGCTAAGTCAAACAAACAAATTGAGGAAATGACCTTTCCTATTATCGATAGTCTGAAAAATGGAAACAAAGTCAAAAAAGTAGATCCAATGCTTAATTCTCTTTTTAGACCAGGTATTCAGCCTTATTTAATTTCCTGGTTTAAGTATGATCCTTCCATAGAGATTAAAAAATTAAATGTTCCAATTTTAATTATACAGGGAAATAATGATTTACAGGTAACTGTAAAAGATGCTGAAAATTTAGCACATGCCAATAAGAATTCAGAACTTTTGATAATTGATAAAATGAATCACATCATGAAAATTATTGATGGAGATCAAAAAGCAAATTTTGAAAGTTACAATAACGAAACGTTACCTGTTTCAGAAGAATTGACTACTAAAATTGTTTCTTTCATTCAGAAATAATTTAAACTTATTCTAGCTAAAATCCGTTTGAAACTTCTCAAACGGATTTTTTTATTTCTGCAAAACAATTTCTTAGCATACATAACAATAACTACTGTTTTAATTAACTCAAAGTTAATTTATAGTTAACGGCTTTTGCCTGCTATACTAGCTATTTTAGCAAAAAATTACAGTATCTGATAAATCAAAAATACATATCATAAAGTTTTAAAAATATTTAAGAATAATTTATTTTTTTTTGATAGCTTGCCCATAATCGAAATTCGATTTACGGCAGGCTATTGTTTTTTATGACAAATTTGGATGTACTGAACGATAAAAGTTTATTTTTGCAAGAATATTACGTATAAATTAAGAACCCTAAAACCTCAAATCTATAATTAATTATGTTAAAGAAAATTTTAAAAATTACCGCCATTGTTCTTGTGGTTATTATTGCCGCATTATTTGCCATTCCTTATCTATTTAAGGATCAAATTAAAACAAAAATTACAGAAGCTATTAATGAAAGCGTAGATGCAAAAGTGAGTTTTGCTGATGCTGATTTAAGTTTGTTTAAAAACTTTCCTAATGCTACTGTTGCAATAGAAAAGTTAGTGATCATCAACAAAGCGCCTTTTGAAGGTGATACTTTGGTCTCGTTAGGTGAACTAAATCTTAAAATGAGCATTAAAGAGCTTTTTAAAGGGAAAGATGAGCCTTTAAATATTCAGGGAATTAGCTCTACAGATGGTTTAATCAATATTATTTTTAATAAAGATGGTGTTGGAAACTTTGATATCGCTTTAAAAGATAAAAAAGAAGAAACGAAGGAAGAAGAAGCAAGCAAACCGCTTTCTTTAAAGATCCAAAACTATAAAATCGAGAATTTTACTTTTAGATATATCGATCAGGGTTCTAAAATAAAAATGGTTATTGACAGCTTAAATCACGAAGGAACGGGAGATTTTACCAATTCTAAACTTGATTTAACAACAAAAACGACAGCCAACGTTTCTTTGGATATGGACAAAATGAATTACATGAAAAATGTAAAACTAACTTTGGACGCTGTTTTAGGAATCGATTTAGACAAAAGCAAATATACATTTAAGGAAAATAAAGCTTTAATTAACCAATTGCCTTTAGAATTCGACGGATTTATTCAAATGGTTGAAGCGGGTCAGCTTTATGATTTGAAATTTAAAACACCAACTTCATCGTTTACCAATTTCTTAGGTTTAATTCCGTCTGCTTATTCTTCAAGCTTAAATGGAGTAAAAACTACCGGAGATTTTACTGTTGTTGGTTTTGCAAAAGGGGAATTAACCGATAAAACTGTACCAAAATTCAATATTGCTATTGCATCAAATAATGCTTCTTTTCAATATCCGAATTTGCCAAAATCAGTTCAGAATATTGTAATCGATACTAAAATTATTAACGAAACAGGTATTTTAAATGATACTTACGTTAATCTGGATCAGCTATCTTTTAGAATCGACCAGGATGTTTTTAGCGCTAAAGCAAATGTTAGAAACATTACGGTAAATCCTTTGGTAAAAGCTGCTTTAAAAGGAACTATCAATCTTGCAAACCTTTCAAAAGCATATCCTGTAAAATTGGATAAACCTTTGGCAGGTATTTTAAAAGCTGATGTTACAACAGAATTTGATATGGCTTCTGTAGAAAAAAGTCAGTATCAAAACATTAAAAATGCCGGAACTATGAGTTTGTCAGGATTTAAATATACTGATGAAAACAATAAGTCAATGAATATCAGTACGGCTTTGGTTGAATTCAATACGAGTACAATCAACCTGAAAAAATTTGATGCTACTACCGGAAGAAGTGATATTAGCATTAACGGAGTTTTAGAGAATTTCTACGGTTTCATGTTCAAAAAACAAGAACTAAAAGGAAACTTCAACATGAGTTCAAATCAATTGGCTGTTGATGATTTCATGACTTCGGGAGAACCTGCTAAAACCGAAACTGGAACTGCAACCGAAAAAGAATCAGAAACAAAAGCAACAACGGCAAAACCTGCCGAAGCAATGAAAATTCCTGCGTTTTTAAATTGTACTTTAAATGCAAAAGCAAATACGGTTTTGTATGACAATTTAAAACTAAAAGATGTTTCAGGAAAATTGATTATAAAAGATGAAAAAGCGCTTTTAGAGAACTTTAAAACGTCAATTTTTGGCGGAACAATTGGTTTAACCGGATCTGTTTCGACTAAGGCAAAAGTACCAACGTTTGATATGAATTTAGGTTTCAATCAAGTTGATATTGCACAGACTTTTACACAATTAGAGATGATGAAAAAAATTGCTCCTTTGGCAGGAATCATCAATGGAAAATTGAATTCGACTATAAAATTAAACGGAAATCTTGATGCAAATGAATTAACGCCGGACTTAAAATCACTTTCGGGAGATTTAATTGGTCAATTGCTTTCGGCTACTGTAAATGCTAAAAATTCGACTGTATTGAATTCATTAACGTCAAATATTAAGTTTCTTGATCCAAGCAAACTGAATTTGAACGATTTAAAAATGGCTTTAACTTTTGATGATGGAAAGGTTAACGTAAAACCATTTGATATTAAATACCAGGATATTAAAGTTACGGTTGGTGGAACTCACGGTTTTGATCAAACGATGAATTATAACTTAAAATTAGATGTTCCGGCGAAATATTTAGGATCAGAAGCTAGTGCATTTTTATCAAAATTATCTCCTGCAGATGCTGCAAAACTGGACAATATTCCAATTAATGCGATGATTACTGGTAATTTTTCAAATCCGAAAGTATCTACTGATATGAAAAGTGCCGTTAGCAGTTTAGCTTCTCAGGTTGTCAACCAGCAAAAAGAGAAGTTAACTCAAAAAGGAACATCTGCTCTTACAGATTTGATTAATAAAAACACAAAAGCGAAAGACACTACAAAGGCCGCAGCAACTGAGAAAGAAACAAAAACTCAGGAAGCTACCAAAAAAGCAAGTGACTTGCTAAATGGTTTGTTTAAGAAGAAAAAATAAGCTGAAATAGAATAGAAGAAAGAAAATAGAAGAAAGAAAAAGGTCATTCGCTGCGGCGAATGACCTTTTTTTATGTTGTATGTTTTATGCTTTAAACTGCTTTTGAATATATTTTTAATTTACCGTTATTTAAAATACCATTTATGATTTTAAAATAATCGTTTTTAGAAAAGGTTTCGATGTCAACACCAATACTGCAATTATCATAAGGTTCATATTTTTTAAGACTTGAAACCGAAAACAATCCTATTGTTGGTGTTTGAGCTGAACTTGCCAAATGCATCATTCCACTGTCTGCGCCTATAAATAATTCTGTATTTGCGATTAATGCTCCAATTTCCCTAATATCCTTACTGTAAAATGTTGGTGCCTGAAAACCAATTTGAGACACGTTTTCAATAGGTAAAACTTCAATTATATTATAGTCTTTATATTGTTCTTTAAGAGAAGCATAAAAATCTTCCCACCAAGTTTCAGATAAACATTTTGTTCCTGTCGCATAGGTAAATATACAGATTGTTCGTTTAGAATTATCGCCATTTAATGCGATTAATATCTTTTTACCTTCTGAGAGTTCAAACGGAGTTAATTTAAGATCTAAAGGTTGTATTATTTTATTGCTTTTAGTTAATCCTAAATGTGTCAGATAGTTTCGGAAATTATAAACCGGATATTTAGCAATATGATCATAATCAGGTTTTACTTCCTGAGATTCATCGTGTAAATCTCCGTAGAATTTATATTTTGCTTTTGAGAAACGCACTGCCAATCGGCCTGAAGAAGAATTTTGATCGACATTTATTGCCATATCATAAGGCTGTTTTCTGATAGAAACCCAAACCTTTATATATTCTAATAAATCTTTAAAAGGCTTTTTGGGTAAATGAATTGTTTTATAAACAACATCATAATTTTCAAATATAATAGGTGCAAGCGGACCTTTAACAAATAAATCAATTTTACAATTTGGAAACGTTTCTGCAACTTCCTGAACGAGTGGAGAAACCAACAAGAGATTTCCTAATCTTGCATTTGGTCTACAGATTAAGACTCTTTTAATTTCAGTTTTATCAACTAAAACTATTCCTGATTCACTTTTTGGTTTTCCAATATTCTTAGTCAGGTTACGCATTAATCCCCTTCTAAAAACGTTTACTTTGCTTAAAACACCCATTGATTTAAATAATTTAAAAATTATAAATTTTCATTTAATTTTAAAAAAGTCCTATAACTTGAATTACTTCAAATCTAGTAACTTTTAACATCTAAAATTAAAATCTTTCAATAAGCTATCATTACAAAATTGTAACCAAATGTATCAAATTTCCCACTTGTCGCTTATCAAAAATATAATCTAAAATTACAAAAGCATTTTATAAATGCAAAAGAATCAGACCAATAGCTAAAACTTATCGACTTACACGTCGATTGTAACTACGTATCCTTCCGATCCGCGGACGTTAAAAACGGTTCCGTCTTCAAAAATCAAATACTGCCCTTTAATTCCAACAAGTTTTCCTCTAAAAGAAGCAGTTTTGTCTAAATTTAAACTCGCCACTTTCGCTGGATAATTCAAAACAGGATAATTTAATTCGAATAAATCATTTTTTTGACTGTAAAAATATTCGCGGGCTTCTGCCGGAATTAATTCTTCAATTTTTACTTTTTCGGCAATCAGGTCAAAAATCTCCGTGGAGTTCTGAAGCATTTTTCTCCAATTGGTTTTATCCGTATAATGATTTTTTAAGGCAACTTCGGTAATTCCTGCCAAATATCTATTTGGAACTTCAACCACGGCAATTGCCTGGCTTGCTCCCTGATCTATCCATCTGGTTGGTACTTGCGTTTTACGTGTCACACCCACTTTAATTTCACTCGCAACAGCCAAATACACAACATGGGGCTGCAATTGCACTTTTTGCTCATAATCTAAATCACGATCTGCGATTCCTAAATGCGCTGTACTCAATTCAGGTCTCATAATCCAATCACCAACTGCCGGACTTGAATAAAAACAATCATAGCAAAAACCTTGTCTGAATATCTTTTTCTTTTTACTGCAATTCAAACATTGATAACCTGCAAAACTAATTTCAATTTCTTTATTCAACAATTGATTCATACTGAGAAAACTATCTTCAAAAACCAAATAATACTGAATTGGATTTCCGATTTCTGTCTGCATTTTTGAAAGTACGCCTTGATATGTCATTATATTTTAGATTGTTGATTTTAGATTTTAGATTGCATCCCTGGTGAGGAATTTTAATTTTTAAAATTTATTTTTAGTAAAAAATAGAATGTTTTTAATACAAAAAAACAGTATTTTTGATACAACGACAAAGTTAATGTTTGTCTGGTGATATTTCAAATCTTATATTTTGACTTTTTACAAAAAGTATAAAATTTAAAATCTAAAATCTAAAATCTAAAATTCCCCATGCCATTATCAATTATCAACTCTTTCGCTTCCTGGGTTCTTAAACAAAGAATTCACCAAATAGAGCTCTTTCTAAAATATCCGAATGAAGTTCAGGAAGAATTGTTGCACAATTTATTAACGGCATCTGAAAATACAGTAGTGGGAAAAAAGTATGATTTTGCTTCGATCAGTTCGTATCAAACTTTTACAGAAAGAGTGCCAATTGCAAGTTATGAAGAATTACAGCCTTTGATTGAACGTACTCGTCAGGGTGAACAAGGCGTTTTTTGGGAAACTCCAATAAAATGGTTTGCAAAATCAAGCGGTACAACAAATGCAAAAAGCAAATTTATACCGGTTAGTAACGAAGCTCTTGAAGATTGCCACTATAAAGGAAGTAAAGATTTACTTTGTTTGTATCTGAACAACAACGAAGATTCTGAACTCTTTTTGGGAAAAAGTCTTCGCTTAGGCGGAAGCTCTCAGATATACGAAAACAACAACACTTATTTTGGAGATTTATCGGCAATTTTGATTGAAAACATGCCAATTTGGGCTGAATTTAGCAGTACGCCGAGTAATAAAACTTCGTTGATGAGTGAATGGGAAGCTAAAATTGCTGCCATTATAAACGAAACAAAAGTAGAAAACGTAACCAGTTTTGCCGGAGTTCCGTCGTGGATGCTGGTTTTAATGAATAAAGTTTTAGAAAATACTGGTAAAGAAAGTTTACTCGAAATCTGGCCAAATCTTGAAGTTTATTTTCATGGAGGCGTGAGTTTTTCCCCATATAAAGAACAATACAAGAAAATTTTACCAAGTAAGGATTTTAAATACTACGAAATATATAATGCTTCTGAAGGCTTTTTTGCGATTCAGGATTTAAATAATTCGAGCGATTTGTTATTGATGCTGGATTACGGAATTTTCTACGAATTTATTCCGATGGATACTTTTGGAACTCCAAATCAAAAAGTGATTCGTTTGGCCGATGTTGAATTGAATAAAAACTACGCGATTGTTATTACGACAAATTCCGGCTTATGGCGCTATTTAATTGGCGATACGGTTCGTTTTACTTCATTAAACCCATACAGAATCAGGGTTACCGGAAGAACCAAACATCATATTAATGTTTTTGGCGAAGAATTAATGGTCGAAAATACAGACCAGGCAATTGCCAAAGCTTGTCAGCTTACCCAAACCGAAGTGATTGATTATACCGTTGCTCCTATTTTTATGCAGGACAAAGAAAAAGGCGCTCACGAATGGATGATCGAATTCAAGAAAAAACCGGCTGATGTTGGTCTTTTCCAAAAGGTTCTTGATGAAACTTTACAAACTTTAAATTCTGATTACGAAGCCAAACGCTACAATAACATGACTTTAAATCCTTTGGTAATAAATGTAGCTCGTGAAAATTTATTTTATGATTGGCTTAAAGAAAGAGATAAATTAGGCGGTCAGCATAAAATCCCGAGACTTTCTAATCAAAGAGATTATCTGGAGCAGTTGAAAGAGATGTGTGTGGTTAAGAATTAAATGAGACTTTATTATTTGCCCATTTGTCTTTAATCATTATCTACATCATATCAATATACCTGTCGTGATATCCTAAAAGATACAAAACGCCGTCAAGACCTAAACTTGAAATAGAATTTGAGGCGCTTTCTTTTACTTTTGGTTTAGCGTGAAAAGCGATTCCTAAACCTGCTAAATTTATCATTGGCAAGTCGTTAGCTCCGTCTCCAACAGCAATTGTCTGATTAATATGAATACCCTCTTTTTCGGCAATCGCTTTAAGATATTCGGCTTTTTTTAAACCATCAACAATATCACCTATATATTTACCGGTTAATTTACCGTCTTTAATTTCTAACTGATTGGCGTGAACATAATCGATACCTAGTTCTTTTTGCAGATATTCTCCAAAATAAGTAAATCCTCCGGATAAAATTGCCGTTTTATAACCATAGTATTTTAGAGCTTTCATTAAACGATGTGCTCCTTTTGTTATTGGCAGACTTTCGGCCACTTTTTGCAAAACATCTTCGCTCAAACCTTCTAACAAAGCCATACGCTGTTTGAAACTCTCATTAAAATCGATTTCACCATTCATTGCAGATTCTGTGATGGCTTTTACTTGTGCACCAACGCCATTTAGTTCAGCCAATTCATCAATTACTTCTGCCTGAATTAAGGTCGAATCCATATCGAAACAAACCAAACGACGGTTTCTTCTGTAAATATTATCTTCCTGAAAAGAAATATCGACATCTAAAGTTCTTGAAATTGCCATAAAATTAGCCGTCATTTCGATCTTATTTACAATTTCTCCGGTTACGGATAATTGAATGCAAGAACGCGGATATTCTTCTTTTTCGACAACCGAAGTTCTTCCGGTTAATCTTATGATGGAATCAATATTTAAATTTTGATCTGATAATATTTTAGTTACGGCTGCTAATTGTGCAGCAGTTAATTTTTCGCCTAAAATATTAATGATGTAACGTTGTTTAGATTGTGATTTTACCCATGTTTCGTAATCTTCAATAGAAATAGGAATAAATTTAACTTTAACTTCTAACTCATAAGCTTTAAACAGCAAGTCTTTTAAAACAGGTCCCGAACTTGAGCCCGCTTCAATTTCGAATAAAATTCCAAGAGACAGCGTATCGTGAATATCGGCCTGACCAATATCCAGAACAACAGCATCGTAAGTTGCTAATACTGATGTTAATCCGGCAGTTACACCTGGTTTATCATGTCCTGAAACTTTTAATAAAATAATTTCTTTATCTTCTATTGCCATTTTATCCTTATTGATTTTAGAAGCGACAAAAATCGACAATCTATCGGTGATAAAAAAGAATAATCATTGTTTTTTTGAAGATAAAAAACACAAATCAGTATATATTATTTAATTAATTTAACATTTAACCTGAGTTATTAAAACAACATTATTTTAACTTTTTTGTAAATAAAAAATGACTCCCTTTCAGGAGTCATTTTTTATCAGCTAAAGCATTTTAATTACAATTTATGCTGTTCATTTTGATCAAAATTTACCATCCAGCTTACGTCGAATTTATCCTTAAACATTCCGAAATAAGCTCCCCAAAAAGTATTATCCATCGGCATAAAAACGTTTCCACCTGCTGAAAGTCCGTTAAAAATTCTATCTGCTTCCTCCTTGTTTTCCACATTAATCGAAACAGAAAAATTTCCTCCAAATTTTACATCTCCGGATTGTTCGTTACTGTCGCTTCCCATTAAAATGGTATTTCCAATTGGTAATGAAACATGCATTATTTTGTTTGCATCCTTGTCTGATACTTCAGGACAGCTTCCGCTTTCGTCTTTCGGCATGTCTTTAAATTTTCCGATATATGGAAATTCTCCTCCAAAAACTGATTTATAAAATAGAAATGCTTCTTCACAATTTCCATTAAATATTAAATAAGGGTTTACTGATGTTGCCATGATATTTTTGTTTTTTTGTTATTTATATATTTTCTATTTCTTCTCTTCCGAAAGTTCTTTTACGATTTCTAATGCTTTAGGAAAAGTGTCTTTAAAATAATCGATATGTTTTTCGATTACATCAACCTCAACTAAAAGATCTGTAAATTCATCATCGGGAGTTAATCGATAGGTTTCCATTGAACCGCTCCATTTTTCTGTTTCTTCATTCATAGGAACTTCTTTAAAATCTTTAACTTCTCCCAAATGCTTAAAAGCAATATATTCATTTGGGATTTTTTTCTCGATTATGCTATTCATTCCTCCACCGTTAGGTCCCAGAAAGTGTATTTTTCCACCTTCGTTCCAATCACTTACAGCATACGATCCTTCATAAAAAACGCCTGCCCATTTTCTATAGGTTTCATCATTCCATAAAACTTCCCAAACTTTATCCGGGTGAGCTTTGATTCTGATTTTAAATTCTAGTGTTTCCATATCTGTTTAATTTTCTTGTGGTATTTTACTAAAGTCCATATATAAAACATTCCAGCGATGACCATCTAAATCTGCAAAAGCACAGCCATACATCCAGCCCTGGCTTTCAGCGGGTTGACTAAAAACATTTCCGCCGGCTTCTTTTACTTTTTCTGCAAATTGATCCACTTCTTCTTTACTTTCTGCATCAATCGAAATTAAGATCTCTGAACTTAATTGTGTATCTGTCAGTTTGTTTTGAGAAAAACTGGCAAATAAAGATTCTTCAAAAAGCATTACAGCAAATTTTCCTTCGCCTACAACCATACAAGTTGAGCTTGGCGTATCGTGTTTTTCGTTAAAAGAGAAACCTATTTTCGAGAAAAAAGCTTTTGATTTTGCCACCTCTTTTACCGGCAAATTCAGCCATATTTGTTTTGTCATTTTTTTGCTTTTTTGTTAAACTTATTTTTTAAAGGGCTAAGGTTCTAAGATGCTAAGGCACTAAGTTTTTTCTTTGAATCTTTGTAACTCTGTCTCTTTGTACCTCTAAAGACCTAGTTCGCTTCTACATAATTTTTAAAATTATCCAGAATTGCCTGCCAGCCTCCGCGCTGCATTTCTTCGGGATTTTGTGTTTCGGGATCAAAACTCTCCGTTATTTCTACTCCGTTTGGGGTTGCAGCAAAATTGATTTCGACTTTTCTTCCATCTGCCATTACATATTCTATAGCTTCATTTTGTTTTACCAAAGTGTATTCACCTTCAAAATCAAAACTCATACTACCATCTTTTGCTGCCATTGTCGATTTGAATTTCCCGCCTTCTCTTAAATCATTTTCTGCAAAAGGAGTATGCCAATCTGGCGAAGCAAAACTCCATTTTGTAATATGTTCCGGCAAATTCCAGAATTTCCAAACTTTGTCGATTGACGCATTAATTGTGCTCTTTACTGTTATCATTATATATTGAATTTTATAATTTATAAATTAATTTATTCTTTAAAGTTTTCGGCATAGTTTTTAAAATTCTGAATTATAGAGGTACAAAACTGTTTCTGCATATTTTCAACATTTTTTGTTTCGGGCTCAAATGTTTCTGTAAGTACTACTTCATTGCCCTTATTTTCAAAACGAACGCTTGCTGTTCTGTTATCAAAAAGCTGATATTCTATAAGTAAAAAATTTTCAATTTTAGTATATATACCTTCAAAATCAAACCCTTCGCTTCCATCTTTCCGAGCCATTGTAAATTTAAATTTACCTCCAGCTTTCAAATCATTTTCTGCATAAGGCGTATGCCAATCCGAAGAAACGTTATTCCAATTTTTAATATGTTCCGGCAATGTCCACAGATTCCAGACTTTTTCTATTGTGGCATTGATTGTATTTTGAACTTGTACCATTATTAGTTATTTAAATTCTATTTATAAATTAAATTCTAACTCATTTCCGGAATCTGACTTTCATCCATAAAGAAAATTTCCCAATGATGTCCGTCTGTATCCAGAAAAGTGCGATGATACATCCACCCATAATCCTGCGTTTTCATATATTCTGATCCGCCGGCTTTAACAGCCTTTTCAATCATTTCATCAACTTTCTCACGTGTTTCGACCGATATTGAAATAATAACTTCGCTTGTTGTTGTAGTATTACAAATTTGTTTGTTGGTAAAGGTTTTATAAAATTCTTCAACAAGAAGCATCACATTTATATTTTCTCCAATAATTAAACATGTTCCTTTTTCATTTGTAAATTTTGGATTGAACGAAAAACCCAATTCGGTAAAAAATGATATTGAACGATTTAAATCTTTTACCGGAAGATTTAAGAAAATTTTTGTTTCTATGAGATTATAAAATTACAAATTATCAAAACAAATTTAAAGTTAAATAACAAGGCTTACATTACAAAAAAAGTCATCTTTAGGGTCATTTAAGACAATTTTTCTATTTTTGCAATAACCATAAATGAAAAACCATGAGCAAAAAAACAGCTTTAATTGTACCACATGACTATAAATTGTTAAGTATAGCAGCGATTCTGGAAGTTTTTGAAACGGCTAATAAATTACATAAAGGCACGCAAAAGCCTTTTGAAATTATGGTTTTTCAATCAGCAGAGCAAATCAACCAAAAGCATTTGTTTGGTTATGAAGTAAAGTCTATTGAGGATTGTGATGCAAATTTAGAATTGGTTTTGATTCCTGCTTTTACGACAGATAATATGAGTGAGATGATAGCCAAGAATAAAAAATTTATTCCGTGGTTACAAAAGCAGCATGAGGCAGGGGCTGAATTGGCTAGTTTTTGTACGGGTGCCTTTTTGTTTGCGGCTTCGGGTTTATTAAACGAAAAACTGGCTACAACGCATGTTGATGCCTGCAGTGCTTTTACAAAAGCTTTTCCATTAGTAAAATTAAAATCAGAAGAAACCTTAACGGCAGATGGAAGTTTATATACAAGCGGCGGTTCTACCTCAACGTTTCATTTACTGATTCTTTTGGTGCAGAAATATTGCGGAAATGAAATTGCAGTGCAAATTGCCAAGATTTTTTCTATCGATTTAAACAGATACAAACAAAGTTATTTTAGCACTTTCAGACCAAATCATTTACATAATGATTCTTTGGTTGCGATGCTGCAGCAAAAAATTGAAAGTCAATACCATTCTATTGAAAAACTGGAAGAAATTACTAAAGATATTCCAACAAGTGCCAGAAACATGACACGAAGATTTAAACAAGTTATCGGAATACCGCCAATTGAGTATCTGCAAAATATACGTGTAGAAAGTTCTAAGAAATATCTGGAACAAACGCAGCTTTCGATTTCTGAAATCATTGAAAAAACGGGTTATAATGATCCAAAAGCTTTTAGAAAAGTATTCTATAAAATGGTTGGCATGAAACCTATTGAATACAGAGAGAAGTTTAGGGTGCAGTAAAATTTGCTCACTAAGTAAAGATAGCACCGCAAGAAAAAATTGCATAAAAAAAACCTGCTCAAATAAATGAACAGGTTTATATGCAAACTTTGTCAAAGCTTTGAACTTTGACAAAGTAATATCAGTATTTAAGAAGCAATTTCCATACGCTTCAATAAATTTTTGCTCAAAGTATGCTCTGCATAATCTCTGTCAATTGTCAAAACTTTATCGTCTGAACTTGGCAGTTCGTACATTGCATCTGTTAGAATTGCTTCGCATAATGAACGTAATCCACGAGCTCCTAATTTGTATTCTAAAGCTTTGTCTACAATAAAATCTAAAGCTTCATTCGTTATACTGAATTCCACTTCGTCCATCATAAACAACTTTTGATATTGTTTGATTAATGCATTTTTCGGCTGCGTTAAAATCGCACGCAACGTTTCTCTGTCAAGAGGATCCATATGCGTTAAAACCGGTAAACGACCAATAATCTCAGGAATCAATCCAAAATCTTTAATATCTTTTGGAATAATATATTGCAATAAATTGTCTTTATCGATATTATCAACATTTTTAGAAGTAGAATATCCAACTGCCTGACGGTTTAAACGTTTAGAAATAATACGTTCTACTCCATCAAAAGCTCCACCTGCAATAAACAGGATATTTTGTGTATTTACCTCAACAAATTTTTGGTCCGGATGTTTACGTCCTCCTTTTGGCGGTACGTTTACAACTGTTCCTTCTAATAATTTCAATAATGCTTGTTGTACACCTTCTCCAGAAACGTCACGTGTTATGGATGGGTTATCGCTCTTACGGGCAATTTTATCAATTTCATCAATAAATACGATTCCTCTTTCTGCTTTGGTTACATCATAATCAGCAGCTTGCAGTAAACGTGTCAAAATACTTTCGACATCTTCACCAACATAACCTGCTTCTGTAAGTACGGTTGCATCAACAATTGCCAAAGGAACGTCTAACATTTTTGCAATAGTTTTTGCTACCAATGTTTTTCCTGTTCCGGTTTGACCTACCATAATGATGTTACTTTTTTCAATCTCTACTTCGTCGTCTAATTGCTGTTGCATTAAACGTTTGTAGTGATTGTAAACCGCAACTGACATTACTTTTTTTGTCTGATCCTGACCAATTACATATTGATCTAAGAAAGCTCTGATTTCTTTTGGTTTCTTTAAAATTAAATCACCAACAAGTTTTGCGCTTCCGCTTGATTTTAATTCTTCTAATACAATTCCGTGTGCCTGCTCAATACACTTATCACAAATATGTGCATTAATACCTGCAATCAATAAATTGGTTTCTGGCTTTTTTCTTCCACAAAACGAACATTCTAATACTACTTTAGCCATTCTTCTTTAGTTACATAAGTCGCAAAGTTACTAAGTTTCTGAGATTTTTCATCAAAACCTTAAAAACTTAGCAACCTATTAACTTTTATTTTTGTTTCAAGTTAAAAAAATGGTTTCAGGTTTCAGGTTTCAAGTTGCTATTGTTAACTTGAAACCTGAAACTTGAAACATATAAACTTTTTTAGCTTCTTCTCAACACTTCATCAATCATTCCGTATTCTTTTGCTTCATCAGCTTTCATCCAGTAATCACGCTCACTGTCTTTGTGTACTTTATCAAAAGTTTGTCCTGAATGCTGAGAGATAATATGGTATAATTCATCTTTTAGTTTCAACATTTCACGTAAGTTGATTTCCATATCTGTTGCAACACCTTGTGCTCCTCCTGATGGCTGGTGAATCATTACTCTTGAATGTGGTAAAGCCGAACGTTTTCCTGCTGCTCCTGCACATAATAATACAGCTCCCATAGATGCTGCCATACCTGTACAAATTGTAGCTACGTCTGGTTTGATGTATTGCATTGTATCATAAATTCCTAATCCTGCGTAAACGCTTCCTCCAGGAGAATTTAGATAAATTTGAATATCTTTTGAAGCATCGGCACTTTCTAAAAATAATAATTGCGCCTGAACAATATTTGCGATCTGATCGTCAATACCTGTTCCTAAAAAGATAATTCTGTCCATCATTAATCTTGAAAACACATCTAATTGAGAAACATTCAACTGGCGCTCTTCGATAATATATGGAGTCATGTTTGTTGGGTTCATTGCTGCTACGATTTTATCGTAGTACATTGCGTTTACTCCTTGGTGCTTTGTAGCAAATTTTTTAAATTCTTTACCGTAGTTCATATTTTATCTGTCTAAAGTTTTACTTAATAAATAGGTGTATATTTTTATCTCCCGCAAAGGTCATACCTTTTTATAAAGGGTGTCAATTTGTCTTAATTTTGGTTTCAGGTTTCAGGTTTCAGGTTTCAGGTTTCAGGTTTCAGGTTTCAGGTTTCAGGTTTCAGGTTTTCCGTAACGTACAGCAACTTGAAACCTGAAACAAAATTAAACTTGAAACAAATTAACCTGAAACAAAAAAAGAGCGTCAGGAAAAAAATCTCCTGACGCTCAAATATACTTAATTTTTTAGAAATTATTCTCCGTAAGACGCAGCAATAAATTCTTCGTAAGTTACTTCTTTAGTTGTTGGATTTGCTTTTTCTTTAAACACTTCTAACAATTTTTCAGCTACAACTTGCTCAGAAAGTCTTTTTACTTCTTCCTGGTTAGATAAAACTCTAGCCACGATTCCTTGTACTTCTTCGTCAGTTGGATTTGTTTGACCAAATTGAGCCATTTGTTGTCTGATAGCTCTTGTTGTAAAAGCTTTCAAATCTTCAAATGTAATTTGGATATTGCTTTGAGCCATTGCTTTTCCTTCGATTAATTGAAAACGTAATCCTTTTTCAGATCTTGCGTATTCAATTTCAGCTTCTTCCGGAGAAAGTTTTTTCTCTCCAACAGTTTGCAACCATTTTTTAAGGAATTCAGATGGTAAATCAAATTTTGTATTTTCGATTAGGAAATCCTGAACGTCTAATAATAATTTTTGATCTGCTTGTTGCGCGAATTGAGCTTCAGCATCTTCTTTAATTTTAGATTTCAAATCTTCAAGAGAAGCTACTTTTCCTTCACCAAAAAGTTTATCAAATAACTCTTGGTTTAATTCTGCCAATTCAGCTCCGTTGATCGCTTCGATTGTAAAGTTTACTTCAACATCTAAACCGTGAACATCATCATGAGATACTTTTAAGTAATCCATTAATTGGTGATCATCTTCAAATAAACCTTTAGTGCTTACCGTTACAACATCTCCAACTTTTTTACCGATGAATTTATCACCTGCTTTTTTGTTGAAAGTACCAACAGAAATTGTAGTTGTATTGCTGATCCCTTTTTCTTCGTTTGTAAAAGTTCCTGTTAAATCAGAATCTGCAGTTACTTTATCTTGTGGAATTGGTTTTCCGAATTGTTTTTGGATACGCTCTACTTGTCCGTCGATTAATTTATCATCTGCAGTAACGATATATTTTACGATATTGTTTTTAGCTTCTAAATCAATTTCAAAGTTTGGCACTAAACCAATTTCGTATTCGAAAGTTAGTTCTTCAGCATCCCAATCAAAGTTTTCGTTTTCTTTAGCAAGAGGAGTTCCTAAAAGATTTAGTCTTTCAGACTGAACAAAACGCTCTAAAGCCAAATCAACTACTTTTTTAACTTCTTCCTGCTTAATTGCTTTTCCGTATTGTTTTTCAACAAGGTCTTTAGGCACTTGCCCTTTTCTAAAACCTTTAACGGTAGCCAAAGGCATTTTTTCGTTTATTCTTTTTGCTACTTGACCTTTATAATCCATGTGAACAACTGTCATTACAATCGTTTCATTCACAGCGTCTATTGCTACTCTTTTAATATCCATCGTCTTCTTTAATTTACATAATAAAATTGGGTTGCAAAATTATAAAATTTTTGCAACCCAACCAAGTTTTTAATCTATTGTATTTGAAGACGTTTTAAACGTCATTTCTATTTTCTTTTATTTGTCGTCTCCCAAAATTTTGTAAGTAATAGACTGAAGTATAGACAATATAACACTAAATATTAACGCTGTCCAAAAAGAATCTACTGCAAAACCTCCTACTATATTAGTACACAACAAAATAATGATTGCATTTATTACCAGTAAAAACAATCCTAAAGTAACTACTGTTACAGGCAAAGTCAGGATAACTAATATTGGTTTTATAAAAAGATTAAGCAATCCTAAAACCACTGCAACAATTACAGCTGTGCCAAAACTTGCCACATGAACGCCTGTCAAAAGATTAGCAAGTAATAAAACCAAGGCTGCAGTAACAAGAAGTCTAAGTAATAATTTCATATTTTTTGATTTTAAATTTTAATAAAAGTAATGAATTTTATATTGGATTAAAAGTGTTTTTAAATCTGTGCCAACAAGTACTTACTCTTTTAAAAACGCAGTTGTCAATTCAAAAAACATTTTAGGATTTTCGGCATGAAGCCAATGTCCCACATTTGGTATAGTTTCAAATTTTACATTTGAAAAATGTTGACGTATAGCATCAAAATCTGAATCTAAAATATAACCCGAATTTCCTCCTCTGATAAATAAGGTTGGTTTATCGAAAACCAAATCATCAGCCAAAGGTTTTCCAATAGCATCCAGATTGTTATTAAAAACTTCCAGATTAAATCTAAAAGCCAATTGTCCGGGTTCTATCCAATATAAATTCTTCAACAAAAACTGGCGTGTTCCAAAATCAGAAACATATTCTGCCAAAATAGCTTCAACATCATTTCGACTTGGTTTTACAGAAAAATCTACTGCATTTAAACCTGCCAAAATATCCTGATGATGCTGTTTATAGAATTTCGGACCAATATCAGCTACAATTAATTTATCGACAATTTCAGGATGTGTGGTTGCAAAAAGCATCGCTACTTTTCCACCCATTGAATGTCCTAAAATATCTATTTTATTTAATTGATTGGCCTGGCAATATTCGAATACATCCTGAACCATGGCTTCGTAACTCCATTCATCTGAATGAAAACTACGGCCGTGATTTCGTAAATCTAAAATATGAACCTGAAATCCTGCTTCGACATATTGACCGGCAAGTGTTTTCCAATTGTCAGACATACCAAGAAAACCGTGCATGATGATAAATGGTTTTCCTTCGCCTTCTATTTTTGAATAAAGCATAATTATTTCAATTTATTTAAATACATATTCACAACATTATCCAAACCAAGATATAATGCTTCTGAGATTAAAGCATGTCCAATTGAAACTTCTAGTAGTCCCGGAATATTTTGCTTAAAAAACTGAATATTATCTAAACTCAAATCATGTCCGGCATTAATTCCTAATCCTAATTCGTTTGCCAATTCGGCTGATTTCACATAAGAATCAATTCCGTTTTTATTTCCTAAACTATATTGGTGTGCAAAAGCTTCTGTATATAATTCAATTCTGTCGGTTCCTGTTTTTTTTGCTCCTTCAATCATTTCATTAATTGGATCAACAAAAATTGAAGTTCTGATTCCGTTGCGTTGAAATTCCTGAATAACTTCGGTTAAATATTCCTGATTTTTTATTGTATCCCAACCTGCAGAAGACGTAATTGCTCCAATTGCATCAGGAACCAAAGTAACCTGAGTTGGCTTACATTCTAAAACCAAATCAATAAAATTATGCTGTGGATTTCCTTCAATATTATATTCGGTATACACGATAGGTTTTAAATCGCGAGCGTCCTGATAACGGATATGACGTTCATCCGGACGCGGGTGAATGGTGATTCCTTGCCCGCCAAAACGCTGAATATCGGCGGCTACTTTTAATAAATCCGGAACATTTCCGCCACGTGCATTACGCAGGGTTGCAATTTTATTGATATTTACACTTAACTTTGTCATATAAACAGATAATTAATTCTAGTAACACTATATTTGTTACGACAAAAATACAAAGTAAAACGTAGCAGTTTTTGCTATTTTTTGATTATTTTGCATCAAATATCCTCAATTGATCTATGACAGAAATTACTAACTATATCACAAACGATTTTCGAGCAATTAATAGCGAGGAAACAATCGCATCCGTTCAGGATTTTTTTGCTGATGCTGATTTTTCGCATTTTCCGGTTTTAGAAAACGGCATTTTTATTGGAAGTATTGCTTCTGATGATGTTGAAACTTTTGATACTGACAAAAAAGCAATTGATTATAAATATACTTTAGAGCGCTTTTTTGCCAGAAAATCAATGATGTGGCTCGATGTTTTAGAAGTTTTTGCTAAAAATCACACCAATATGGTTCCGGTTATTGATGAAAACAATACTTATATAGGGTATTATGAAATGGAAGATATCATGAAATTTTTTCAGGAAACTCCATTTTTAAAAGAACAAGGCGGTATTATCATTGTGCAAAAAGGTCTTTTAGATTATTCTATGGGACAGGTTGCGCAGATCGTTGAAAGTAATAATGGGAAAATTTTAGGCTGTTTTGTTTCTGAAGCCGATTTGGAAAATGTTCAGATTACAGTAAAAATCGGGGTTGGACCAATGAATGAAATTATTCAGACTTTTAGACGATACAATTACGAAATCATATCAGAACATCAGGAAGATGCTTATATAAATAGTTTAAAAGAACGTTCAGATTATTTAGACAAATACCTTAATATATAGTTTTGTATGTTAAACCGGTTAATTGTTTAATCGTTTTGACAAAAAAATAACGGTTAAACAATTAAACAAAAAATCGATTCAACATCAGATGAAAGTAGCCATTTACGGACAGTATTATCAAAACAGTACCGAACCTATTATTAAAGATATTTTTTTGTTTTTCAATACCAATAATGTTGAAATGGTAATAGAGGAAAACTTTCTAAAAATGCTTCATGAAAAGGAACTCGTGAAAAAAGAATACAAGACTTTTTCGGCGACCACTTCTTTAGACAATAGTTTTGAAATGTTAATTAGTATTGGCGGTGACGGAACTATTTTAAGAGCCGCAACTCTGGTTCGCAATTCCGGCGTTCCAATTTTAGGAATTAATGCAGGAAGACTTGGATTTCTGGCAACTGTACAAAAAGAAAATATTGATAGTTTTTTGCAATTTGTAATTGACAAAAATTACACTACTTCTGAAAGAACTTTACTAAGCCTGACCTGTGATCCGAAAAATGATGCTATTGAAGAAGATTTAAATTTTGCAATGAATGAGGTTACAGTAAGCAGAAAAGACACTACTTCGATGATTACTGTTGAAACCTATTTAAATAATGAATATTTAAATTCATATTGGGCAGATGGTTTGATTATTTCGACACCAACCGGTTCTACAGGATATTCTTTGAGTTGTGGCGGACCATTATTAACGCCTGACGTTAAAAGTTTAGTAATTACGCCTATTGCACCACATAATTTAACTGCAAGACCGCTTGTTATTCCTGATGATACCGAAATTAAACTTCGTGTTTCAGGAAGAGAAGATCAATATTTGGTTTCATTAGATTCCAGAATTGCTTCAGTAAAAAATGAATCTGTTTTAACAATTAAAAAAACAGATTTTAAAATAAAAATGGTTGAGATTCCCGGCGAAACTTTCCTGAAAACTTTAAGAAATAAGCTGCTTTGGGGAGAAGACAAAAGGAATTAAGTCTTTTTCTGACGCATAACTATACGATAATACCACTTTTTCTCGTTCTGCATGTATCGAATCCTCATTAAATGTCTCACAATCATTATGCAAATTGAAAAAAAAGCACATTTAACTAAAGCGACGTTGATTCGTATCGATAATTATTATATTTGCACGCAATTCTGAATTAAATGAAGAAAATTTTTAATTTATTGTTATGTTTCTTTCCCTTTATTACACTAAATGCTCAGATCAATGAGATTGGTGTTTTTCTTGGTGGAAGCAACTTTGTAGGTGATGTTGGTAAAACAACTTATATTGCCCCTGAAAAACTAGCTTTTGGTATTTTGTATAAATGGAATAAAAGCCCCCGACATTCGTATCGCTTTTCATATACACAATCGACCGTTGTAGGAAATGATCGTGAATCAGAAGAAACCGGGCGAAGCATCAGAGGCTACAAATTTGAAAACAATATAAAAGAACTTTCTGCCGGTTTAGAATTTAATTTTTTCGATTTTAACCTGCATGATTATCATCCAAAAGTTACTCCTTATATATATTCAGGATTAAGTTACTTTATGTATGATGAATTATATATTTCAGGAGGACAAACCAGAAAAGAAAAAAATTCGAGTTCAATTGCTATCCCTATAACGTTAGGAATAAAATCGAACATAGCCCCTAATTGGGTTTTAGGTGTTGAAGTTGGAGCCCGTTATACTTTTACGGACGATATAGACGGAAGTAATCCAAGCAATAATGCTTTAACATCTTTGCGATTTGGAAATTTAAATAATAATGATTGGTATGTCTTTACAGGTGCTACTTTAACGTATACCTTTGGACTAAAACCTTGCTATTGCGCAGAATAATAAAATGGACATAATAGACTCTTTAGACAAAACAAACTTACCAAAACATCTGGCCATTATCATGGACGGTAACGGACGATGGGCAAAACAACAAGGGTTCCTAAGAGCTTTTGGTCATGAAAATGGGACAAAATCAGTAAAAAAAACAATTACTACCTGTGCAAAAATTGGCATTGAGTACTTAACTCTTTATGCTTTTTCTACCGAAAACTGGAATCGTCCAAAATTAGAAGTCGAAGCTTTAATGAAAATCTTAATCAATTCATTAAAAAAAGAGCTTGTTACTTTGCAGGAAAACAATATCAGACTTAATGCTATTGGTAATCTTGAGAAATTACCAAAAACTGCTCAAAAAGAACTTTTAGATGTTATTGATAAAACCAAAAACAATACACGTCTTACACTAACACTGGCTTTAAGTTACGGATCACGAGAAGAATTGGTAAATGCTGTGAGAATCATCAGTGATAAAGTTAAAAATAATATAATTTCAATAGACACTATTGACGATTCAATTATAAATGAGCATCTTTACACGCAAAATTTACCTGACGTAGATTTATTAATACGAACAAGTGGAGAACATAGAATAAGTAATTTTTTGCTTTGGCAGATTGCCTATGCAGAACTATATTTTACTAATGTCTTGTGGCCAGACTTTAAAGATCAAGATTTATATGAGGCTATTATTAGTTATCAAAAAAGAGAACGTAGATTTGGAAAAACCAGTGAACAAATTAAATAATTTTTTAGTGTTACAAAAAAGAATACAAATAGTCCTTACCCTACTTCTTTTGGGTAGTTTTTCACAAATAAAAGCACAAGAAAGAGTTCCTTTTGATCAGGGAAAAAAATATATTCTTGCTAAAGTTTCTGTTGTTGGTAAAATAAGCTTCAATGAACAAACCGTAGTTACCTTTTCTGGTCTTCAAAAAGGGCAGGAAATCACTGTTCCCGGCGAAGAAATTAGTGGCGCAATTAAAAAATTAGGCAAACTTGGCCTTTTTGACGAAATAGCATTCTACGTAAATAAAATAGATAATGATAGTATTTATCTTGATTTAAATATTATTGAACTTCCTAAATTAAACGAGGTAAAATTTGTTGGTGTTAAGAAAAGTAAAGTTGAAGGATTAATTAAAGATAACAATTTAACCAAAAATAAAATTGTAAACGAAAACTTAATTACAACAACCAAAAATTATATTGAAAATAAATATAAAAAAGAAGGTTATTATAATACTAAAGTTACCATTACAAACACTCCGGCAGACAGTACTGCAGGACATCAGGTTAATATGCTTGTTCGTGTAGACAAGGGCGATAAGGTAAAAATTAGCAAAATTGATTTCATTGGCAACGAAAAACTTACTGATAATCAGTTAAGAGCAGCCATGAAAGACACAAAACAAAAAAATATTCTTCGTGTATTAAAAAAATCGAAATTTATTCCGGAAAAATACAAAGCCGACTTAGAAAAAGTTATTGCTACTTATAAAGAAAAAGGATATCGTGATGCCCGTATTATATATGACTCTGTTACCTATAATAAGGAGAAGAATATGCTGGCAATCAAAATTAATGTAGAAGAAGGAAATAAATACTACTTTGGAAATATTAAATTTTTAGGGAATACAGTATATTCTGATCAACTTTTAAACCGTTATTTAGGAATTAAAAAAGGAGAAGTTTATAATGGTGTTTTACTTGAAAAAAGAATTGCCGACAAGACAAAACCAGACGCAGAAGATATTACGAACTTATACCAAAACAATGGTTATTTATTTTCTAATATCAACGCTGTAGAGGTAAAAACGGTGAACGATACGATTGATTTCGAGATTAGAGTTACAGAAGGTCCAATTGCTTATTTTAATAAAATATCGGTTGTTGGAAATGACAAAACAAATGATCATGTTATTTATCGTGAGTTAAGAACTAAACCGGGAGAAAAATACAGCAAGGAACAATTAGTAAGAACTATTCGTGAAATTGGACAATTAGGATTTTTTGATCCGGAAGCAATTGATCCGAAATTCAAAAATGTTGATGCTGGAGCCGGAACAGTAGATATAGAATACCACGTTGTAGAAAAAGGATCCAGCCAGGTTGAGCTTCAGGGTGGTTACGGCGGAGGTGGTTTCATTGGAACTTTAGGACTTTCGTTTAATAACTTTTCTGCAAGAAATATATTTAAAAAAGAAGCTTACAAACCATTACCAATGGGAGATGGTCAAAAAGTATCGCTTCGTTTACAAGGAAGTACTTATTTCCAAACGTATAGTTTATCATTTTCTGAGCCTTGGTTTGGAGGAAAGAAACCAGTACAATTTAGTTCATCTATTTCGTATAGTACGCAATTTCTTAATAATTATATTACGAGAGATGTTGATAAGAGTAAAAGTTTTAATATTTTTACTGTACAGGTTGGACTTGCTAAAAGGTTAACCGTGCCGGATGACTATTTTGTTTTATCACAATCGATCAGTTATCAGCATTATGATTTAAATAATTATAATACAGGTTTATTTACATTTGGTAACGGAGCATCAAGAAACTTAGCGTATACTATTGGAATTTCAAGAAGTAATAAAGGGGTTAACCCGATATTCCCAACGTATGGTTCTGAGTTTAGTATCTCTGCAAAAGTGACACCTCCATATTCATTGTTTAATGGAATTGATTATGGAGATTTAAAAAATCAAAAAGAATACAAAACAAGATATTCAGGAACAACAACAATTTCAGGTTCAGACGGACAGCCTATAAGCCCTGGGGATTATACAAAAACGGAAGTTATAAACGGACAATCCGGTACTGTAGGTGTTGGATCTGATTTTGCAAGTGCTGATACCGATGTTGGTAAAGTCGATCAAAAGAGATACAACTGGTTAGAATACTATAAAGTTAAATTTAAAGCTGACTGGTATACTAAAGTATATGGAAAATTAGTTTTAAGAACATTAACAGAATTTGGTTTCTTAGGAGCTTATGATCAGGCAAGAGGTGTTGTACCTTTCGAGCGTTTTTATTTAGGAGGAGATGGAATGGCAAACTACTCTATGGATGGTAGAGAAACCATTCAGTTAAGAGGTTATCCAAATAACTCATTAACTCCGGTGAATTCTGTAGGAGATCAAATTGGAGCGACTATTTATAACAAATTCTCGATGGAGTTACGATACCCAATTACATTAAAAGCATCTGCATCTATTTATGCTTTAACGTTCTTGGAAGCAGGATCATCATATCCAACGTTTAAAGATTATAATCCGTTTGATTTGAGCCGTTCTGCTGGTGTTGGTTTACGTGTATTTATGCCTGCGTTTGGATTGTTAGGTATTGATTTTGGTTATGGATTTGATGCATTACCGGGATCTGTAACTAATAAAGCGAATGGTTGGGAAACACACTTTATCATTGGACAACAATTTTAGTACAAATTTTAGTACATTTGGCTAAAAATTTGAAAATAAACTAATGTTATGAGAAAACAATTTTTATTTATATTTTTAGCCCTGATTGTAGTGTCTGCTAGTCAAGCGCAAACAAGGACAACTAGAATTGGCTATATAGACATGGAATACATTTTGGAAAATGTTTCTGATTATAAAGAAGCAAAAGCCCAATTAGAGTTAAAAGCTCAAAAATGGAAGCAAGAAATAGAAGCCAAAAAATTAGAAATCAATAATCTGAAAGAAAGTCTTAAAGCCGAAAAAGCTTTACTTACCAAAGAACTTATTGATGAAAGAGAAACTGAAATTAAATTTCTCGAAACGGAGATGATGGATTATCAGCAAAAGCAATTTGGTGCTGATGGAAATTTAATCAGACATAAAGCAGCTTTAGCAAAGCCAATACAAGATCAGGTTTTTACAGCTGTTCAGGATATTGCAGAAGCGAAAAATTATGATTTTGTTTTTGACAAATCATCAGATTTGACAATGCTTTTTAGCAACAAAAGATTTGATATCAGCGATCAGGTTTTACGTATATTAAACAGAACTGACAAACGAGAACAATTGACTAAAAAACAATTGAAAGATCAGGAAGTTAAAGAAAGTCGTGAAAATGCCATTGATGAAAATCCTGAAATGGCAGAAAGACAAAAAGTACTAGACGAAAGAAAAGCTGCCAGAGAAAAATTAATTGAAGACAGAAGGCTGGAACAAGAGGCTAAGAAAAAAGAATATGACGATAGGAGAAAAGCTATTCTAGCCGAAAGAGAAGCCAAAAAAAATGGCACGGTTTCTGAACCTGCTAAAACAGAAGAAACAAAAACTGACGCTACGACAGCTAAACCTGCAGCTGCAACAACAGAACCAGCTACAACAACCACTGCTAATGATGCGGCGGCAGCAGCAGCGGCAAAAGCCGAGGAAAGACAAAAGATTTATGAACAGCGCAAAAAAGAGTTAGAAGACAGAAAGAAGAAAATTTTAGAAGAACGAGAAGCGGCTAAAAAAGCGAAAGAAGCCGAAACACAAAAATCAAATACGACCAATAATTAATTAATATTTTTTAAAAATGATGAAACAAATCAAAACTTTACTAATTGCTGCGATACTAGTTTTAGGAGCAAGTAACACAATGAATGCACAAGCTAAGGTAGCTCATGTTGATGTTAGCGAGATTATGTCGAAAATGCCTGCAATGCTTGACGCTCAAAATCAACTACAAAAATTAAGTGGTACATACGATACTGAATACAAAAAAATGGTTGACGAATATCAAGTGAAAATCAAAAAGTATGAGGCTGAAGCTGCTACTGTAACTGAAGCTGTAAACGGTGAGCGTTCTAAAGAAGTTCAGGACATGCAAAAAAGAATTGTTGATTATAGAGACAATGCACAAAAAGAACTACAACAAAAAGAAACTGATATCGTAAAACCATTAATGGAAAAAGTAAGAGCTTCTATCCAAAAAGTTGGAAAAGCTAAAGGTTTCCAATACGTATTAGACGGTTCTACTCTATTATTAGCTGATGGTCCAAACATAACTGCTGATGTTAAGAAAGACTTAGGATTCTAAGAAACAATCTTATTATAAAAAATGGCTCAACTTAAAAAAGTTGAGCCATTTTTTTTTAAATTCCCGGACAGACAGTCGTTAATGGAATACAATCCCAAATAGGATTATCATTCTCATCAAATCCTCGAATGCACACTTTACCGGTAGTACAATGAGGAGGATTACCTCCGTTAATTTGTTTTAACTCTTCTTTTGTCAATCTTTCGCAATTTTTGATAAATTTCATAGTTATTGATATTTTAAGGTTTATGTAAATATAGTATTTTTTTTACATTTTATTAACTCTTTTATTTAATTTTGAAATTGTAGAAAAACATAGAAATATGTAACTTTGTTTTATGACAAACAACAATCCTATAGGCGTTTTTGATTCCGGTATTGGAGGAACTTCCATTTGGAGCGCTATTCACGAACTACTTCCCAACGAAAAAACCATTTATTTAGCAGACAATAAAAACGCTCCTTATGGTCAGAGAACCAAAGAAGAAATTGTTGCTTTAAGTAAAAAAAATGTTGATTTTTTGCTCGAAAATAACTGCAAACTAATTGTTGTTGCCTGCAATACTGCAACTACAAATGCAATCAGAGAACTTCGTGCTGATTATGATATTCCGTTTATTGGTATTGAGCCTGCAATAAAACCTGCTGCCAATAATTCGAAAACACAAGTTATAGGTATTTTAGCAACGCAGGGAACACTGAACAGTGAGTTGTTTAACAAAACTGCCGAAATGTTTCAAAACACTACAATAATTGAACAGGTTGGTCATGGATTGGTTCAGCTTATTGAAGATGGAAATTTGTATTCTCCGGAAATGACAAAATTGCTGGAATCTTATTTACAGCCCATGATAGATGCCAATATTGACTATCTGGTTTTAGGCTGCAGTCATTATCCTTATTTAATTCCTCAAATAAAAAAGATTCTTCCGGAACACATACAAATTATTGATTCAGGAGAAGCGGTTGCACGACAAACTCAAAATGTATTGCGTGAGAAAGTTGGTTTTTCGGATACGGTTGAAAAAAGCGAGCCCGTATTTTATGCCAATGCAAATCCTTCTGTATTAAAATCAATTTTAGAAAATAAATATAATGTAATTCAGAAGGACTTTTAAGACTTGATTGTTATTCTATTTTTCGCTTGACGAACCAAATTCCGTCTAAAGATAAATTGAGAGAGATTTTATGATAATTTTCTTTTATAAGATTATCCGAAACTCTTCCTTTTTGTCCGTATGAATACGATATGTTTAAAGCCGAATATGTGTTTTCTATTGGCAATGAAAGTCCGACAGAAATGGCAGCATTATTTACTCGTTTACCATCAACTTCAAGATAACCTGTATCAAAATTAGCCCCGGCTGCATATTGAATACGATCCCAATATCGTCTGATATTCTTTTTAGCACTATACGTAAAGCCAAGCGCAAATCGATCCTGATTAACAAAATTTCCGTACAACTCAGATTGATTCACATTATTCCACAAACTTTTTTCATAATCTAAAGTCATATTCAGATTATTTTTAAAACGTTTGCTAATCCCCACTCCCATCTCTAAAGGCAAATAATAGTCATCAGTATCAGAAGCAACATTCGATTCAACAATAGAAACAACTTCGTTGGTCAACGTTTCAACCGTTTGCACTTTTGTAGCTTTTACTTTTGTTGGCAATTTAAACGTTGAAGCAATTGTAAGCGTAGAATCTATTTGATATTGAGCGCCTAAAGTGGCACGTAAACCATTATAATGTGTGTTTTTGCTAATACTTGTTATAGAATTTGAAATCAGATAACTTCTGTCATCCGTTGTATTTCCAAATATCGCTGTCGCCGTTGCTCCTACGGCTATTTTTTTACCAAATCGATATCCATATGAAAAATCAAAATTATTTAATCCGCCGGAACCTGCTGCTGTTAAATAATAAAATTCCTGGCTGTCCGTGATAGGAAGTTTTAAATTTGATATTTTAAATGTTGCGCTTGAATAAGGCCGCAAAGCCATGCTAAATCCGGAGTTTTTTGTAACCGGAAAGGCAAAAGCGATATGAGAAAACTGAAAATTATTTCGCTTTTCAGATCTTGAATCACTTTCATAAGTTGTTGCAATTGCTTTTCCTCCAATATCAAACATAAAATGATTTAAAGGCAAATAACCTAATGACGCCGGATTTAAATTATTAATAAAAACATTGGAAGGCAATGCAATTCCTGACGAACCAATAGAAGGAATCGAACCAAAATCAGAGTCATACACACTTCCGACACCATATAATGAATATGGAGAACTTGAAATACTTTGAGAAAATGCCGTTAGCGACATTAGAATGAGGCAACTTAAAAAAACTATTTTATTTTTCATCTAATAGGAGATATAATAAACTTTCAATTGAATTTTATTGTTCAGATGCTTTTGATCTCCTAAAACAATTCTGTTTACTGATTTAGAAATTCCCGGCAACGTTAAAATAAGTGCGGATTTTGAATCGGTTTGTTTCCACATTTCCTTTTGAAGAAATCCGCCAACCGATATTGTATAACCGATATTTTCATTAAACTCATCGCTTTTTTTGTTCAATAAACCATATACTGCACTTCCCGCAGAATTTGCTAAAGGAGCGCTAATTCGGTTTAGATTATCAGCTACATATACCCGCAAAGAATCCTGGAGAGGATATTGTTCTGAATACGTATTATTTACCGGTTTTAAGATCAATTGAGCGTCGACAATCGCGCCTTTTTCTGAAATGTACTTGAGCTGTTTTATATTCGGGAAATCAATCCGGCACGCTACTCCTGCGCCCGACTGAATAAATCCTTGCCTGTTTGTTAATGAACTCGATAATTTACTGCTCGAAATGGGTAAATTTTGAATTAAGGTTCCCGTTTTATCCGAAGAAATAGAATTAAACTGTTTTACGGCGTCAGAAATGGTAAAATCTATATGATACGTATTCTCATCATCACTTTGGTATTTCGAATAATACATCCTGACGACGCTTTTAGTATTAAAACCAACAATACTGGAAGAATTGGTAATGGAAGGAACTAAAACAAGACCTTTTAAATATTCTGTTAAGTTGGTTAAACCTGTAATTTCCCTTTTTTTGATCTTTTGAAAAAGTTCTTCTCCAAACGTATTATCCATTTTAATATTGATGGAATCTTTTTCAGTTGGTCTCGGTTTATATGATATAGTTCCAAGAATATCATTGCTGTAACTCACAGAAGAATTATTGTAAAAACTATCATCATCTGTATTTGGTTTTATCTTTTGAGTGACTCTGTGAATATCAAACGTTTGAACTTTAGTAGTATCTCCGTAATAATAATTATCATATTTTAAAATCATCGAAATAGAATCAAAAACATAATTTACAGATTCAGTATCAGAACCTGTACTTGCCAGACTATAAGAACTTCCTGCTAATTCAAAATAGCCGTTTGATTTAATCTTCCCAAATATTGGATCTTCGTAATTACCCACTAAAATCCGGCTTTGACTTGAGGTAACAAGCGAATCGAAGTTTATGGTAGACATTTCGACCGTTACGGTATCAATCATAATTACTTTATTGCTTACCGCCAAATAATCAGAACCAACAACAAACTCGCCGGCATCTGTATCTGTACCGCATGAAATTACTGTAAGTGCAAAAACCAACATCAATATATACTTATGCATAATCTTATTTTTTGAACAAATATAAAATGCACTCTTCTGCACTGCACTATAACATATACAGTCTCGCCTTTTTAACCTATAAACAGTGAAATATCATCTACAATAGCTTTGGGCTTATAAATAATTGGTTCAGCCATAAAAAAGGGGATTTAGTCTATCAAAAAGAGGCATACATATATCTTCTTTTTTTTAAAACCATTAGCCACCTACTTTTGAACCAATAATTAAGTAATGAAAATAAGGCTTTTAATAGGTGCTCTTTTTTTGATTTCATTTTTGAATATGAAAGCTCAGGAAAAATTTTCAGTAAATGCGAATTTGAAAACAGAGCCAACGGATAAAATCGATTTTAATGAAACCGGTATTGGTGTATCATTTAATGCAGCACTCAATTCAAAAAATAAAATAAAGAATACAATAGAATATTCGAATTTGAAAGTGAATTATGACGCGGAAAATTTTGAAGCATTTGAAAATCTGGATCAATTTAATCAGTTGAAAAACAAATTTGAAATTTCGCATGAAATTTCAAATACGAAACTGAATCTTGCTCTTACGCCAACAGCAAATTTTCAAAAAAATCTTGACATTTCTGATGTAACGCTCTTAGGAAGTTTCGAAATAAGTCAACAACTGAATCCGAATTTCAATGTAAATATTGGAGTTTCGAGAACAACGGTATTTGGTTATCCACGATTCCTGCCCACCTTATCTTTACAATATAAGGTAAACGATAAAAGTGCATTGCTGGTTGGGTTTCCTGATTCTAAAATTTCATATGCTAACAATATTCGAAATGCATTTAGCTTAACGAATAGCTTTAATGGCAATTTTTACAATCTCGATCATTCGCTTGTTGACCTTAATAATGGTACAAAAATTAGTACATCGCAAATGACAACTGCGTTTGAATATGAGAGAAACGTTGACAAAAATTGGTTTTTAAATTTTAAGGCGGGTTACGATTTTAATAAAAAGTACACAATTCGGGACAGCGATAATCATACCGTTTATGATTTTAATACCGGAAACGGTTACATTTTAGGCATTGGCATCAAATACAAACAATAAATAAATTTAATACACTATGATGAATAATTTAAAAAATGGAATATTATTCGCAGCAATATTTTCGAGCCTTCTTTTTATAGGCTGCAGCAAGAGTGATGACGACGATGATTTAATAGGAAACTGGATAAAAAAATCAGCATTTGATGGACCAGCGAGATCTAGTGCCACTAGTTTTGTTATTGGTGATTTTGCGTATATAGCAACCGGTTATACAGGAGATGAGTATTTAAAAGATTTATGGGCGTACAACTCAACTGGTGATTATTGGGAACAGAAAGCTGATTTTATTGGTGTAGGCAGAAGTTCTGCATCTAGTTTTACACTTAATGATAAAGGGTATGTGGGAATTGGTTATGACGGAACGAATAAACTGAAAGATTTTTATCAATATGATCCATCGAATAATACCTGGACTCAAAAAACCGATTTTGCGGGTACTGCCCGTTATGCTGCCGTAGGTTTTCAGGTGGGTGGAAAAGCTTATATTGGAACGGGTTATGACGGAAATTATCTAAAAGATTTTTACCAATATGATGATCAGGCAAATACATGGACTCTTGTAAACGGTTTTAGCGGAAACAAAAGACGTAATGCTACTGTTTTTGTAATTGATAACAAAGCTTATTTAGGAACCGGAATTAATAATGGTGTTTATCAGGAAGATTTTTGGCAATTTGATCCTTCTACAGATGTTTGGACTCGTAAAAGAGATATTGATCAGGATGACGATGACGATGAGTCTTTCAACGATGATTATGCTATTGTTCGTTCTAATGCATCAAGTTTTTCTATGAACGGTTTAGGTTTTATTGTGGGTGGTGAAAGTGTAAAAACCGTTTGGGAATACAACCCAACAACAGATCTTTGGGTAGAAAGAACCCCAATGGAAGGCGCTACAAGAACGGATGCTGTTGGTTTTGCAATTAACAACAGGGGTTTTTATATGTTAGGAAGAATAGGTACTACTTATTTTGATGATGCCTGGGAATTTAAACCTTTAGAGGAACAAAATGACAATGATAATTAATACAAAAACACAATTCTTCCGGATTTTACTCCGGAAGAATTTATTATTTCTTTTTCTTGTTGTACAAATTACGGCTTGTACAAAAAATGAAACACTTAAAGTTGAATCTTTCAAAACAGCTTCGGGTTGGGGATATTCGATTTCGCATAAAAACAAGATTTTAATAAAACAATCTATTATACCGGTTATCAGCGATACTAAAAGTTTTTCGACAGAAGAAGATGCCTTAAAAGTGGCAAATCTGGTTGCAGAAAAACTGAAAGAGAACATATCACCAACGGTATCAAAAAATGATTTAATTTTATTAAAAATAAAAATCTAAATGAACATCAGTACCATCAAAAATACCAGCTCCAACAAAATTTTATTTCATAGCATCATTTGGACTTTCTTTATATTGACTTCATTGATTCAATTTTACGAAAGCCCGTTTAGAATCAATAATGATTTTTATGTGCAATGGAGTACCGGGATTATTTTGTTTTATCTCAACTATTTTTATTTGGTACCTACTTTACTTTTGGAAAAAAAATACTGGCTTTATTTTGTTTTTGTTTTTGCTCTTATTTTTCTTTTTATGGTAATCAGGATCAATTATTTTATTCCTGAATTTGGTCATACAAGACCCCTAAATATGCTGCCTCCTAAAATGATGCCTCAAAATATGGATTTGTATTTAAAAAATGGGAGACATATAATGATGGCAAGAAGACAGCCCTTATTTTTTAAAATTGGACCTTCTCTTTTTTACATTCTGATTATTACAATAAGTGCCATTATTAAAACATTAACTGAATTTTATAACAACCAACAAAACAAATTAATTGCCGAAACGCACCGAACAAATACTGAATTAATTTATTTGCGAAAACAAACCAATCCGCATTTTTTATTTAATTCCTTAAACAGTATTTATTCTTTGGCACACAAGAAATCTGATTTGGTCCCTGATGCCATCGTAACTTTATCTGAACTTATGCGATATATGCTGTATGAAACGGATAATAAAACGGTGGCTTTAGAAAAAGAAATCAATTACATTCAAAATTACATCGAATTACAAAAGCTCAGGCTTAATGATATCGAAGACATTTTTGTAAATGTTCACGGAAATACCAAAAATAAATTTATCGAACCTTTGCTTTTGATTTCGTTTGTAGAAAATGCTTTTAAATACGGAACTGATTATAAAGGTGCTGCTCATGTAAAAATTAAGATTTTTATATTAGATAATAATCTTGATTTCTGGATTGAAAACAAAATTGAAAATTATGTGAAAGATCCTGAAAATTCAGGAATTGGACTCGTAAACATTCAAAACAGACTCGATTTACTTTATCCAAATGCGCACGAACTTACCATTACGCAAGACAATCAATATTATCGTGTGCATTTAAATTTAAAATTAGACAAAATTCAAACAGCACTTAATTAGTATATTATCATCACCGTAAAAGCATAAATTTATCATAATAAGATACTATTTTATGATAATTTTAAAACTTAATACATTGGTTTCAAACTACTTTTGGCTGCCGAAACAACTTTAAAAATTTAATTCCGAACAGATGAAATGTGTAATTATAGACGATGAACCTTTAGCGGTTGAATTATTAGAAGATTTTGTTCGAAAAGTAGATTCACTTGAATTGGTCAGCACTTTCAATAACGCGATTGATGCTGTTTCGTTTATCAATCAAACGAATATAGATTTGGTTTTTCTGGATATTCAGATGCCGCATTTTTCAGGAATCGAATTTTTAAATACCATTGAGAAAAAACCATTAATTATTTTTACAACTGCCTATTCAGACTATGCTGTTGAAGGATTTAATCTTGGCGCTGTCGATTATTTAGTAAAGCCAATCCCTTTTCATCGCTTTTTAAAATCAGTTGTGCGTGCGCAGCAAATTTTTAATCCGACTTCGGCGCTTCAAACCATTTCAGAAAATACCACAGCTCCTGAATTAGAACAGGATTTTATGTTTGTGCGAGCTGAATATGAAAATGTAAAAATGAATTTTGCTGATATTTTATTTATCGAAGGTTTAAAAGATTACGTAAAAATCTATACGACCGATAATAAATTTACTTTAACGCTAATTAGTCTGATCAAGTTAGAAAACTTGCTTTCGAGCAAAGGATTTTCGAGAATTCACAGATCGTATATTATCAATATCAAACATGTGAAATCAATTCAAAAAAATAAAGTTTTAATAAGCGACAAACGAATTCCGATTAGCGAAAGTTACAAGAATGCTTTCTTCGAAAAAATCAATTTATAGTTTTATTTTTCGTTTTTAAACCAGCCTGAATACATTACATAGTTATTCGAAATACGCTCGATTTCGCCGGCAAAATCTGATTGGTCAATATCTTTTACCTTTTTGGCCGGAACACCTGCATAAATACTTCCGGAAGTCACCACTGTATTTTGTGTTAAAACCGCACCGGCTGCAACAATAGAATTACTTTCTATGACACAATTATCCATTACAATGGCTCCCATTCCTATTAAAACATTATCGTGAACCGTACAGCCATGAACAATTGCATTATGCCCAATTGAAACATTATTACCAATAATTGTTGGATGTTTTTGATACGTACAATGAATAATAGCGCCGTCCTGAATATTAACTTTATTTCCAATTTTAATAAAGTGAACATCACCGCGAATTACAGCATTAAACCAAACGCTGCAAGAATCTCCAAAGGTAACATCACCAACAATAGTTGCATTTTCGGCAACATAACAATCCTCAGGAATTACCGGAGATTTTCCGTTTACAGATTTAATCAGCATAATAAAAAAATTTAATTAATTGCCGGACAATTACAATCGTAACGTTCCTTTGTACAAAATAAATTGATTCCTAAAGTAATCTGATGATAACCACCAGTATCAAATTTCACATCGCCCGTAACTTGCGAATACGTATAAGCAAACATGAAATTTTTATAATTTATACCTATAATAGGCGTAATATATTGCAGTTTTTGAGCAGATACTCCACTTCCTGAGCTATATTGAACGCCATCAAAACTTCTTCTATAAGACAATGCAGCCCATAAACTGCCAAAATCCATATACTTGTATGCTTTTAAATTCACGTCTAGCGATTTTTGTTTGGTCTGATCAAATACCTGCAGCAAAACAGAAGGTTCCCAGGTAATATTATCATGTTTGCCAAAAACATATCCCACACTTAACAAAAACTTTCTCAAATTATCACTTTCGTAGTCTGTATATATTTCCCGTCTGGTTTCAAGCAAACCCTGAACCGTTGCGTGAGCATAAAAATCCATAAAATTATACGAAGCTCCCACATCAAGATTAAAATAAGAATCTTTTTGAATTGAACCAAAAACAATAGGATCAAAAGTGGTTCCAAACTGTGTTTCATCAAGTTGGCTCTGAATAACTCCACCGCTTATACCAAACGAAAGCTGATTTAAATCGACTTCATCTCTCGAAAACATAATATGATGTGCGTATGTAAGTTTTAATCCTTTTTGTGAATGGTATCCGTTTTTATCATTAAAAACAATAATTCCGGCTCCGGATCTTTCACCAATTCTTCCGTTAAAACTCAACGTTTGAAGTGAAGGTGCATCATCCTGACCAAACCATTGCTTTCTGGCAGTTAATCTTATTTTGGCGCAATTCGCCGCTCCCGCCATAGACGGATGAATTAAATAATAATTATCTGATAAATAATCTGAATAAACAGGAATTCCTTCTTGAGAATAAGCAAAAAAAGAAGTTATCAAAAAAACAAATAAAACCCTGATTCTAAATCCCATAAAGGCAAATAAGTTTAAATAAATTTCAGACTCCTGCATTTTAATACGATTTATTTGTAAAGAGTCTTAATTATTTTATTAAAAAATCAAATATAGGTATTAGTAGAAAATAACTTTACTAAATTTGTAAAAAATTACAATCATGACAAAAATCACTATAAAGGAAACCCAAAATCCGACTATACTAAAATTTGAATTTGAAGACTTCATTACCCAAAATCAAAATTTTGAGTTCAAAAACATTGATGAAGCAGACGCATCACCATTAGCACAACAATTATTTTATCTTCCGTTTGTAAAAACAGTTTATATCTCAGGAAATTTTATTGCTATCGAAAGATACAGCATTGTAGAGTGGGATGATGTAAAAGATGCTGTTGCTGAGCAAATTGCAGCTTTTGTAGACAAAGGTGGCGTTATTATCAAAATCGACGAAAACAAAGCAAAAAAACAACCTATTACGGTTTACGGAGAAACAACTCCAAATCCATCGGCATTGAAATTTGTAGTGAGCAGAATGTTAACTAAAAATCCGGTTGAATATAAAAATATCGATCAGACTGCTTCTTCTCCGTTAGCAAAAGAATTGTTTAAATTTCCTTATGTTAAAGAAGTTTTTATTGATGAAAATTATATTTCGGTTACAAAATACGACATTAACGATTGGGACGAAATCACATTGGAAGTAAGAACATTTATCAAACAATTTATCGAAAACGGAGGAACTGTTCTTGATGAAAGTTTAATTGAGGTTGCTAAAAAAAATGATGCAACTAAAGATGAAGCTTTTGATAAATTAGATGTGACTTCACAACAAATTATCAACATTCTGGAGGAATATGTAAAACCTGCAGTTGCCGCTGACGGAGGAAATATTGCTTTTGATTCTTATAATGAAAATGACAAAACGGTAAAAGTTATCCTTCAGGGAGCTTGCAGCGGTTGTCCGTCATCTACATTTACTTTAAAAAGCGGAATCGAAAATATGTTAAAAAGTATGTTGAATGACGAAGCTATTAAAGTAGAAGCTTTAAATGCATAAATTCACCTAAAAATAACACTGAAAGCGTTCGCCCTGGCGAACGCTTTTTTTATTTGTATCTGTCTAATTATCAATAAATTATTTTAACATTTACGATCATAGTGTGATAAAATTAGTTAATATTGTATGATAAACTAATCAAAACCAAAAACTATGGGATTATCTTCATTTTTTAAGAATTTATTTGGCTCGGCCAAAGAATCAGCGACAGATTTAGCTAATCAGGCCGAAACTACTTTTGAACATGCAAAAGAAGCAGCTTCTCCTTATATTGACAAGGCAGAAGCTTTTGCAGAAGATGCGATAGCTAAGGCAAAAGAGGTTTCAGAACCTATAATTGACAGTGCTGCAGAATATGCAAGTCATGCTAAAGATGTTGTGAGTGAATATGTTGAAAAAGCCTCAGATTCTATTAACGTTGTTATCGAGTCTGTAAAAGAGAAAACAAATGAAATTACCGGCGAGACCAAAACAGTTACAACAAAAACGGTAGTTGATCTTAGTGAAGAAACGAAAACGACAACGGAAGAAATTGTTGATGAGACTCCTGAAAAGGAATAACAAACTACATTTTTTCTTATAGAATAAATATCTTTATATTTGCAAAACCTAATACCACCTTCTCTATTGAGAAGGTTTTTTTATTCTTAAAAAATGGACATCAATTCGAACCAGCTTAGCAACTACGCAACACGATTTATTGACGTATTACTTGACTATTCGCCTAAATTAATTTCGGCATTCCTAATTTTATTTGTTGGTATATACGCCATCAGATTAATCAATAAAATCATTACCAAAGTAATGATTCAAAGAAATTTAGATCCTACGCTAACCAAGTTCCTTTCGGATATTTTAATATGGGGACTCCGAATTTTATTGTTTGTAACCTTTATTTCAAAACTTGGTATCGAAACTTCGTCGTTTGTTGCCATTTTAGGAGCAATGGGTCTTGCGGTTGGTTTATCATTACAAGGTTCTCTTTCTAATTTTGCGGGAGGAATGCTGATTATCGTTTTTAAACCTTTTAAGGTTGGAGACACGATTGAAGCACAAGGCGTTATTGCGACCGTTATAGAAATCCAGATTTTTGTTACCAAAATGACTACAGCAAACAATCAGACTGTTTTTGTACCTAATGGTGCTTTATCTAACGGAACGATTATCAATTATTCAATGCAGGGAGAAAGAAGAGCTGATTTAACTTTTGCCGTTTCTTATGATTCTGATATTAAAAAAGCAAAAGATATTTTGTTGGAAGTTCTAACTAAAAATCCAAAAGTGCTGAAAAAACCTGCGCCGGAAGTTTTTGTAAAAAACCTTACAGCAAGTTCTGTAGAATTTGCCGTGCGCCCGTGGGCAAAAAATGTAAATTACGGAGCTGTTTTTTCTGAAACTTTAGAGAATTGCAAAATAGCTTTGGATGAAGCAGGAATTGCTGTTCAGCCGTATACAATTCAAAAATAAAATAAGTTTATTGTTTTTTTGATGGAGGTGCCATCATGAAATCTTTTAAATAATAAGGTTCAAAATAAGCGACATCTACAGTGTCGCTTTTTTGATATTTATCAAAACTGATTTTACTCATTGCTGATGCAGAAGGATATTTGATGTCTTCTAAAAACACAAAATTATCCTTTGTTAAAACGGGTTTGCATTTTTCGGCACAATCGCCAACAAAATAAACAGTTTCGGTAAAATCTGCAAATGAATTTTCGTCAATAACTTCCGCCAGAATTTGTCTTTCGATTTCTATATTAGCATTAAAAACTTCGCTATATACTTCCATTCTTCTAGCATCCAGCATCGGAATTATTTTTCCTTCTGAAACTTTGGCCTGAGATGCTAAAGTCTGCAAAGTATCAACTGCTATTAACGGAATATTCAACGCAAAACATAATCCTTTTGCCGCCGAAACTCCAATTCGCAAACCTGTGTAAGATCCCGGACCCTGACTTACTGCAATTGCAACTAAATCCTGAACTGATATTTTGGCTTCGGCAATTATTTCTTCAATAAAAACATGCAGCTTTTCGGCATGTGAATAACCTTCTTCTGCAATTTCCTTACATAAAATTGTTTCTCCATTTTTTGCAATGGATACAGAGCAATTTTTAGTGGCAGTTTCGATATTGAGAATAAAAGACAATGTATTTATTTTTAAAAATTAATTATTTATTTCTTAGGTGCTTCGGCTTTTTTAAGCTTTACTTTATCACCGGAATTTAATTCTTTAGAAACGGTTGTATAAGGACCTGTAATAACGACATCACCAGGATTTAAACCTGACATTACTTCGATATTAGTATCATCCTGAATACCTGTTTTAATGATTTTGATTTTAGCTTTATCGCCTACTTTTACAAAAACACATTCAAATTTCTTATCGCTTTTTGGAGCCGCTTTTTTATCCTCGCTCGGATCTTCAACTTTAAAATCTTTTACTGCAGTTGTATCAGATTTTACCACAACAGAACTAATTGGCACTGCCAAAACATTCGATTTTGTTTTTGTAATAATATCAACTGTGGCTGTCATTCCCGGTCTAAAAGGAGAATATGTATTGGGTTGTCCTTCTAATAAATCCTGATAAGATTCTTTCAAAATTCTAACTTTTACTTTAAAATTCGTTACCTGATCTGATGTTAAAGTGGTACTTGCAGAGTTAGAAATACTGGTTACAACACCTCTGAATTTCTTTTTTAAATAAGCGTCAACTTCAACATTTGCTTCGTCTCCAATTTTAATTTTTACGATGTCATTTTCATTTACGTCAACTTCAACCTCCATATTATTTAGGTTGGCAACTCTTAAAAGTTCTGTTCCGGCCATTTGCTGTGTCCCTAAAACACGCTCGCCTAACTCAACATTTAATACTGAAATTGTTCCGTCTGCCGGAGCATAAATTGTAGTACGCCCAAGATTATCTCTTGCTTCTGTTACCGATGCCGAAGCGCTTTGAACATTATAATACGCATTTTGTTTCGTCGCTTTTGCAACTTCATAAGTAGATATCGCCTTGTCCCAATCTGATTTTGAGATTACACCTTTATCATACAATGTTTTATTACGTTCGTAACTTGCTTTTGCTTCTCTGTAACTCGCTTCAGATTGTGTCAAACCAGCCTTGGTTCCGGATAAATTGGCAACAGATCTGTCCAGTCCTGAAGTATATAAATCAGGATTTATTTTTACCAATAAATCTCCTTTTTTAACAACCTGACCTTCTTTTACATTTAATGCTATGATTTCGCCGGAAACCATTGATGAAAGTTTTACCTCAATTTCCGGTTGAATTTTACCTGTTGCCGAAACTGTTTCGACAATAGTTGAAGCTACGACTTTTGTGATCTCTACTTCTTTTCCTTCATCCTTATTTCCTATTACTCCTGATTTTGAAAGACCAATCAAAACTGCAATGATTACTAAAGCACCACCAACTAAGAAATAAACTGTTTTTTTTGACATAATAAATTATTTTGTAATAATTGGAACAATTGGAATTCCAAAGTAAAATTCAAGTATTTTTATTTTGAACATGTAATCGTATTTTGTTCTAATAACGTCTGACTGTGCATTTGTCAATAATGTTTGCGCCTGAGTAAAATCAAATGAATTCATCAAACCTACATCATATTTTTCTTTTGCATAATTATAGGCCTGCTGTCTTGCTTCCAATGTTACCGTTGACGATTCATAGGTGTTTAAAGCGCCTCTTGCATTTGTAAAAGCAGTATAAACGTTACGTTGCAAATCTAAACTTTTTTGTTCTAAATCTATTTTAGATTTCTCTAAACTTACTTTATTTCGCTCTACATTGTTTCTAACAGAGAAACCATTGAAAATTGGCACATCTAATTGAAAACCGAAATTATGTCCTTTATTATCGCTAAACTGTTGAAAAACCGGAGCCGGACCTACAGTATATGGGTTATTATTTTCGTCAAATTTAACCTGATCGCTATAACTTGCTCTGGTATTAAAACCATAAAAACCTCTAAGTGTTGGCTGATAAGCTCCTTTTGCAATCGCAACATTTTTCTCGGCAATTTCAAGATTGGTCTGCGCCAGCTTTAATTCTGTTCTTGTCTCTTTTGCTTTATTATAAATATCGACTGGGTTTTGCGCCATGATATTATTTTCATCTTTAGCATCTGTATCATCGATTACATCAAAATCTGCAAATTCTTTTAATTGTAAAAGCTGTGCTAAACTTAATTTTGAGATCAATAAATTATTTTCTGAAACAGAAATATTTTGTTTATCTGTTGCAATCGTCGCTTTTAGATCGTATAAATCGCCTCTTGGAATTGTTCCGGCGTTTACCATTTCTTCAGAACGTGCCAAACGTTTTTCATCAATCGTTAATTGTTCTTTCTTTACTTTTAATTCTTCTTTATAAGACAAAATTTGAAGAAAAGCATTCGCAACATTCAACGAAATATCTTCCTGCATTTTCAGCAATTGATATTGAGAAGCTATAATAGTAAGTTTCGCTCTTCTATAAGCATTCTGGTTTTGTAAACCTTTGTAAATATCAACTCCTGCGTTTAAACCTAAAGATGAATACTGAGTCGTCTGATTACGCAAAAGACCCGTTGTAAGATCCTGGTTCAAACCAATATTCCAGGAGTGCGAAGCGTTTCCGCTTACTGATGGAAGATAATTACCAAATGCATCTTTTTTATCAATTGCAGCATTTTGCACATCTAATTCTGATAATTTGATTGTGATATTACTATCCAGTGCATATCTGACACATTCTTCTAAAGTCCATTGTTTTGGTTGTGTTTGAGCCTGAGCAGATAAACCCAACCCAAATAACAAAACAATAATAAGACTGTTATATTTATTTATTTTCATATTTTCTAGATCAAAGCATAGCAAAGACACTACGCAAATTTAACATTTTTTAAAACCAAAAAACCTTTACAATTTCAAATTATTTTTTTTCTCCTTCACCTTCAGTAATTAAGCCCTGATTCCAGATTTTAATTTTATCCGAAGCTTTAAGTCCGCTTTTAACCTGAACATAAATTCCGTCACTAACTCCTAAAACTAAATCTCTTCTTTGAAATTTTTGAAGAGCAGTTTCAACTTCAACATAAGGTTTTTGTGTTTTTTTGTCAAATTGAACCAATGATTCTTTGATTGCTAAAACTTTATCTGCTTTTTCTAAAATAATAGAAGCATTTGCGCTTAAACCGGCTCTGATAAAAGTGGCATCTCTATTTTCTAAAGAAGCTTTTATTTCAAACTGAATTGCGCCATTTTCTACTACACCTTTTGGGGCTATATCCGTTAAAACAGCAATAAATTTTTTATTTTCAATAGCTCCGACAGTAATCTCAATTGGCATTTTTTCTTTTATTTTCCCTACTTCAGATTCATCTATTTTTCCAATAAAAATCATTCTTCCCACATCGGCAACGCTCGCAATTGTAGTTCCTTCATTAAAGTTATTACTTTCAATAACCTGATTTCCTACTTTTACGGGAACTGCTAAAACCATTCCGTTCACTGTTGAACGAATTAATGTATTTGCATACGTTCCTAATGAAGTTGTCGTTCCTGTTTTTACAATATCTAAACTTTGTCTGGCTGCCTGATAGTTTTGTTTGGCTTGCGTATAAGCTAATTGTGCGGCATCAAAATCGTTTGCAGAAATTACATCTTTATCAAACAGGGTTTTTTGTCTTTTATAGATTTTCTCCTGATTGTCTAAAGCAATTTTAGCGGTTTGCACCTGATTTTGAGTTGAGCTAACATTCGATACATTGGCAACAACTCTAATTTTGGCAATCATATCGCCGGCTTTGATTTTTTCACCTGCTTTAATATACACTTGTTCAATAATTCCCGAGATGTTTGGTTTGATTAGGACTTCTTCATCCGGCTGAATATTACCTGTCGCAATGGTACTCTTTACGATCGTTTTAATTTCTGCTTTCTCCGTTTTAAAGATAATTGGAGACTCTTGATTTTTAGCGTATAAGTAATATAATGCGCCAAAGAAAACTATAGCAATAAAAATTAAAATGGTTACAGTTACTCCTTTTTTCATTTTGTTTTTGGTTTAATTCGATTATTTTTTGATTGATATTTTTATTCTGTTCGTAAAGCATCTACCGGCTTTACATTAATTGCGGTTTGAGCCGGAATAAATCCTGCCAATAAACCAGATCCTACTAATATTAATAATGCAACAAATACAACTCCTAAATCAACACTTGGGTTGGCAAACATGGTATCGTTTCCGGCGGGCATCGAATCTAAAGCCATATTCAGCAATGCGATAATTCCCGTGGCAACTGCAATACCAAACATTCCTGAGATAATAGTTAAAAATATAGATTCTGATAAAATCTGTCCGCGAATAGCTGCCGGCGTTGCGCCCAGAGCTCTTCGAATTCCTATTTCTTTTGTACGTTCTTTAACTACAATAAGCATAATATTTGAAATACCGATAACTCCTGAAATCAGCACCAAAGTTCCTACAAAATAAGCAATGATATTCAAAATATTAAAAAGACTTTGCACTTTATTAAACTGTTCGTATAAATCAAAGTTTCCTACAGCTCTGTCATCTGCCGGATTTATGGAATGTAAGGCTCTAATTTGTTCTAAAATTTTCGGTTTCAAAGACGTAATTGATGTTTCGTCTCTTGCCGTTAATGCCATCCATCCTACTTTATCGCCATAATTAAATGCCTGCTGAAAAGTAGTAAACGGAATAAAAATATTTTTTTGTTCCTGTTCTGCATTTCCGCCTTGCTGTTTGGATTTATAAACCCCAACAACCATAAAGTTAATTCCGTTTACTTTAATGTACGTTCCAACTACTTCTTCTGCTTTTCCGTAAAGTTCAGAAATAACGCCTTTTCCAATAACCGCTATTTTTCTTCTTTCAAGAATATCCTGTTGGTTTATAAAACGTCCTTTAATAATATCCATTGGCTGTTGTTTAATCAGCTCCGGATAATCTCCATAAATTGTAAAAGAGGAAGTTTTTGTTCCGCGTACCACATTATTTGTTCCGTTAAAATCACCTAACTGATTTCTTGGCGAAACATATAATAAATCCGGAAAAGCTTGTTTTAAAGCCATTACGTCACTATTTCTAAAATCATAACGACGGGTTTTAGGCAATCCCTTATAAGCTTTTGATGTTGTCTGACTCCACATAAACATCGTGTTTGTCGCGATTCCGTCAAAGCCTTTTTTAATTCCGTTTTCTAATCCGTTTCCTGCTGCAAGTAATATTACCAAAATAAATATACCCCAAAATACCCCAAAAGCAGTTAGAACCGTTCTGAAAACGTTGGCTGTTAAAGCCTGTAAAATCTCATCCCAATTATCTTTATTAAACATAATTATTCGTCTCTAAGTGCTACAATAGGTTTTATTTTGGCTGCTCTGTAAGCTGGAAAAAATCCCGCAAGCGCGCCTGCAAATACAAGTAAAACAAGTGTCGTTAAAGCCACACTAAAATCGACCTGAGGATTTCTAAAATACTCGCTTTGTACCATTGGCCCAACAAATTCCAATAATAATAAACTAGCCAGCAAACCGGTAAATCCGGCAATAGTAGTTATAAAAATGGATTCGTGAAGTATCATCGAAATAATAGAAAATGGTGATGCGCCAAGTGCTTTTCTAATTCCAATTTCTTTTGTTCGTTCTTTTACAATAATCAGCATAATATTACTTACACCAACAACTCCGGCGATAATGGTACAAATACCTACCCACCAAAAGAACAACCTGATATAAAGATTTAAATCATAAAATTGTTTCGCATCCTTAACGGAGTTATACGCATTTATACCGCCATCATCATCAGGAGCTACAACATTTTTACTTTTTAGTAAGTTTTTTAAATCCTGTGTAAATTTTTCAGATTGTGCCAAAGCTTCATCATAATCGTTTGTTTTTTTCAGCGTAAAAAACAAATTACTTATTTTATCTCCAGCACCAAATGCTCTTTGTACTGTAGTTTTAGGCAAATAAGCCCTTGTTTCTTCTCTTTCTCCACCAGGATCTGTAAAAACGCCTACTACTTTAAAATTGATATTATTAATTGCAATTTCCTTTCCAAGCGCATCTTTATCTTTAAATAAATCCGTTTTGACTTTCATTCCAATAGTCGCTACTTTTTCATTATTGGCTAAATCCTTAGCATTTATAAATCGCCCCTGAACAATCGTCAAATTTTCAATTCCGCCATAATCAGGATCAACTCCTCTGTATTGATAACTTCCTGATTCTTTTCCATAAGAGAAAGACGCTCCCCAATAATTCTGTGTTGAAGCTCTTAAATCTAATTTATCCTCAAATTTCTGAACAGATTGTGAGTAATCACTATTTCTAAACTGAATTTGTCTTCCGGGATTTAACCCTTTATATTCCTTGGTTGTTGTACCGGACCAAACCTCTATAATTCCGGCAGCATCACGTTCGAATTGTTTTTCAATTCCGTTTTGAAGCCCTTTTCCTGCTCCCAGCAAAATCACCAGAATAAAAATTCCTGAAGCCACAGAAACTCCGGTAAGAAAAGTTCTCAACCGGTTTTTAGAGATTGCCTCAAATATTTCCTGCCAACGTTCTATATTAAACATAAGATGAAGCTCTAACTTGTTCTACCATTTTATCATCAATAATAAGTCCGTCTTTCAGGACCACATTTCTTTTGCACATTGCGGCAATATCAGGTTCGTGCGTAACGATTAAAATGGTTTTACCTTCATCGTTAATTCCCTGAATAAGTTCCATAACTTCATACGAAGTCTTCGTATCCAAAGCTCCCGTTGGCTCATCCGCCAATAAAACTTTTGGGTTCGATGCCAAAGCTCTTGCAATGGCAACACGTTGTTTTTGACCTCCGGAAAGCTCACTTGGTAAATGGTGCGAATGCGAACCTAAACCAACTTTTTCCAGATATTTCATTGCAATATCGTAACGCTCTTTTCTTTTTATTCCCTGATAATATAATGGCATTGCCACATTATCAAGAGCTGTTTTATAATTTATCAAATTGAAAGACTGAAAAACAAACCCTAAAAACTTATTTCGATACTTTGAAGCGATCGTTTCGTTCAGTTTTTTTATTGGTGTTTTATCTAAAATATAACTACCGGAATCGGCCTCATCCAGAATTCCTAAAATATTAAGAAGCGTTGATTTTCCAGATCCCGAAGATCCCATAATCGCAACCAACTCGCCCTCTTCGATATTAAAATTTATTCCTTTTAACACATGCAATTCAGAACTTCCCATTTTATAGGACTTATGCAAATCTTTGATTTCGATCATGATATTGTTAAATTTTAAGACAATAATAATATTTTTATTAAGTATTTTATGGTAATAAAAAGTTAATAATTTTGATATACTATCTCAATAAGACTCCATTTATTACTAAATGTTACACTTTTTCAGAATAATATAATTGTTTTCTTAATTTTGCTCCACTCAAAAAATCGTAATGATGAAGTTTTTTTCAACACTTTCTTTATTTATGGCACTTACAACACTTGTTAGCTGCTCAACATCACAAAAATTAGAAACATTAAAACCAGAACCAGACGATGCAAGTCCGTTGGTTTATGATGCAAATCCATCCTTTATTAATTTGCCTATTACAGTAAAACTTCATGACATCGAAAATCAGACCAACACTCTTTTAAACGGGTTAATTTTTGAAGATAATACTATCGAAGATGACGATATTGAAATGAAGATCTGGAAACAGGCACCAATCAAAATTCAAAATGATCCCGCAAATCCGGATAAAAAAATAAAAACCATTTTACCTTTAAAAGCGACTATCAAATATCGTATTGGTACTAAAAAATTGGGCATTGAACTTTATGATACGCGCGAATTTAACTTAAATGGGGTAATTACTTTATCAAGCGAGGTTGCTTTAACTAACTGGAAATTAAATACCAAAACAGAATTCAAATCTCTGGATTGGAATGAAAGCCCGACAATGACGGTTTTTGGTAAAAACATGCCGATTACTTATTTGGTAAATCCTGCCATTTCTATTTTTAAATCAAAAATTGAAAAAAGCATAGACGATGCCATCGAAAAGTCAATGGATTTTAAGCCGAATGTTTTATCTGCTTTAGAAAAAATATGTACGCCGTTTAAAATGAACGACACGTATGAAACCTGGCTTCGAATTGTTCCTGTTGAAGTTTATTCGACTAACGCAAAACTTAAAAATGATTTGTTTTTATTGGATATGGGAATGAAATGCAATATGGAAACCATTGTTGGCAAACAGCCTGAATCTAAATTCAATGCCAGTAAAATTGTTTTAAAACCTGTCGCTAAAATTCCGAATCAAATTTCGGCGAATATTGCTGCGATTTCAACGTATGCCGATGCATCCAAAATAATGACAAACAATTTTGCAGGTCAGGAATTTGGCTCAGGAAGCAAAAAAGTTACGGTAAAAAATGTAGCAATCTGGCATAAAAATGACAAAATGATTATTGCCCTTGATGTTCTAGGATCTGTAAACGGAACAATATATGTAACCGGTTTTCCGCAATATAATCCTCAAACCAAAGAAATTTATTTTGACAAATTAGATTATGTTTTAGATACTAAAAGCAAACTAATGAGAACTGCAAGCTGGTTAGCGCAGGGTTATATTTTAAAGAAAATGGAAGAAAGCTGTCGTTATTCAATTCAGCCCAATTTAGAAGAAGGCAAAAAAAGCATGGCGGCTTATCTTAAAAATTATTCGCCTTTACCGGGTGTTTTTGTAAATGGAAAAATGGAAGATATTCAGTTTGATAAAATTCAGTTAACAAATCAGGCAATTATCGCTTTTATAAAAATAAACGGAACTGTAAATGTATCTGTTGATGGATTGAAATAAAGTTTACAAAATATAGTATGTTAAAAGCGAGACTTAGGTCTCGCTTTTTTTATGCCTTTTTTCTAAATGTTAAAATATAATAGTAAATATATTTTACTAAGCCCAAGTGATTCTCAATTATTGCTATACATGTTAATTGTTTAGCTTTTATTGGGCTTAAATGTTATTTAACAGTATTTGTTTTACTTTATGAAAAATTTAAGACAATTTTGTAAGAAATGTAGTAAATATACGCCTTATGAAAAAATGTATCCTAATTCTTTTCTTTTTATTTTGCTTCAAAGCAAATGCACAACCCAAACTAACATTTAGTTACGATGCTGCTGGAAACCAAATCAGCCGAATTCTTTGCATTAACTGCGTCTCAAAAACAGTCAAAGAAGTAAAAGAAATTGAAGCCATTACCCAAGATGATTTATTACAGTTTTCAGAAAAAGATTTTATCTCCTATTATCCCAATCCGGTGCGCGAAGAGTTGTATTTGCAATGGCAGTTAGTCAATGATAATTATGTTACATCAATACACTTGTATTCTATGACAGGACAGGTTTTAAGAACGTATCAGCAAAACATTCAGGATAACAACCTTACGGTGCCTTTTCAGTCTTATCCAGCGGGAGTTTATATTGTTTTGATGTCGTGTAAAGACGGAGGAGAAAAATCGATTAAAATCATCAAACAATAAGCGCCATGAAGAATTTTTATATTACATTCCTGTTTTTCAGTTTATCGTTTTTTGTTTCAGCTCAGGATTTAGAAGGAACGCCTGTTGAAGGGGTAACCCTTATAAAGAGAAGTAATGAAATACTAAAAACTACAGCTAATAAGACTGATAGCGAAACGGCTAATTTATCAGCCGTAAGTACAATACCTGGGCCAACAGGGACATCAACGGAAGTAGGTGTAACTGAAGGGCAATTGTCAGTTTCACTTAACGGAGTTGCAGGTTATTCTATTCCTATTGCAGTACCTGCAGGAATTAATGGTGTAGTTCCCCAGGTAGCTTTAGTTTACAGTAGTCAGGCAGGAAATGGAATTGCAGGTTATGGCTGGAATATTTCAGGTGTCTCGGCTATAACTAGAATTCCAAGAACAAAATTTCATGATGGAAGCGTCGGAGGAATAAATCTTGATGCCAAGGATCGTTTTGCTCTCGATGGACAACGGTTGATTTTAAAAACTGGGGTAGCTTATGGCGCGGCGGGTTCGACTTATGAAACCGAGAACTTCTCGAATTTAAAAATTACTGCCGTTGGAGTATCACCACTAGGGGCTAACTATGGACCAGCCTCTTTCTTAGTAGAGTATCCTGATGGTTCTATTGCAGAGTATGGCGCTACTTTAGAATCACAATCCATTACAGCGTGGACTATAAATTATTGGCAAAATCCACAAGGAGTGCGAATCTCATATAATTATACTAAAGTAGAAAATAGCATTGTTGTAACTAGTATTAAATATGGAACTTTAGGAACTACAGCACCAATTAACGAAATTCAGTTTGTTTATGGCACACGTGCAAGGCAAGAACAATCCTATGTAGGAGGAAAAAGTATACTGAATAATAAGATATTAGAAAAAATTCAAGTAAAAAGCAATGGAATAGGTTTTAGAAATTATAACCTATCATACATTTCTAATTCTATAGGATACCAACGTTTAGAGAAAGTATTTGAATTAAGTGGGGATGTGACTAAAAGTTATAACCCAACGGTATTCACTTATGAAAACTCTCCCGAATCAATATCATATGTAGACATTACCACAAAATTAAGCGTAGGGAATATATCTTCTGAAAATGCAGCTACCGTTTCCGGAGATTTTGATGGTGATGAAAAAATGGAATTCTTGATCTATCCTACAACAGGTCCTGACACTAAGTCAAAGTATTGGCTGTATTCGGGTATAAATTCAGGCGGGGATAATATGGGTTTTGAACATAAAGTGGGAGCTTTTGAGACTATTTTTCCTGTTAGTTGGCTAACTTGGAATAATAAGCTCTACTCAAAACAAGGCTGGGCTGTGGCAAAAAAATCAGCTGCTAATTATACTTTTACTGTTTATAGTGCTGGAATATTGTCCCCTATTTATTACCAATACGAAAAGGTTGTAAATTTTCCAGCTATTTTTCCAAAAAAAATACTTTCGGGAGATTTTAATGGTGATGGTATAACCGATGTGATTGCTATTGATCAAGATCTTCAGTCACCTAGTTCCAAGAAAGTATATTTTGTAGATTTAAAAAGAGACAATACTACTAACTTTCTAACCTATTCTGGTGAATTGGCCTCTGTTATCACTTCCAATTCCAAAGTAGAAGTTGCTGATGTCAATGGAGATGGGAAATCTGACTTCATGATTTTTGAAAAAGGAAAAGTAACTGTTTATACCCTCAATGATAACAATCAACTGATTTTATTATTTGATTATACGGACACTCAAATTATTTCAATCTCAAATTTACCGTTGTTAGGGGATTATAATGGAGATGGGAAAACAGATTTTATGATTCCTTCAGATGGAATCAATAGGTCGATGGCATGGATTACTTACACATCAACAGGGACCGGTTTTTTAAAAAGCTATCCTTTTCCTGGAGCTTGGTATAATCCCAATACCGCTAATTATACTTATAATTATTTAGTTACCGATTATAACAAAGATGGAAAATCTGATTTAATTATTACTTCATCATCTAAGAACACAAGCACATTAATGGGGAGGATAGATATTGAGTGTTTTAATAACAAGGGCGGTTATTTTTCTTATCCTAGCACATCAACTTCTTCAAGCGTAAATAGTTTAGATATTAATCTAGGTACACTACCCATTTACCTATCCACTGGAAAAGGTATACCAAGTAATGGTAAGCCATACAATCCAACTTTGGAAATTGCATTTTTAAGTAATAATAAAATATTTTATTTTAATTCAAAGAAAGATAACACCCAAGATCAATTACTACGAACGATAACCACTGGAAACGGAGTTAGAGAATCAATTACCTATCAGTCATTATCTGATAATTCTTACAATGAGAGATATATGCCAATATACACTAGTGGATATACGGAGAATTATCCTAGAATAGATATAGAATCTGCAGCGACTGTAAGGGTAGTCACAAAATTAGAGAAACAAAGCGCTTCTGTTTATAAAAAACAATTGTTTGCGTATGCTGGAGCAACTTCCAATTTAGAAGGATTAGGCTTTATGGGGTTTCGTGCGTCGATGCGAACGAATTGGTTTGAGGATGATAGCAAGGCAATTAGTACCGTGTCTAAGTTTGATCCCGATTTGCGTGGCGCTATTGTGGAGAATTATACTTATTTAGGTATAGTTGGCCCTTCAATTGCACTAAACAATGCTGCTCCAAACATTCCAAGAGCAAGCCAAATTATAGTAGACAACACGAGAACAGCAACGGAAACTCTTTTGGCAACAAACAGTATTACGTTCAGTCCAGGTGCAATTATCAAACCTGAAGCAGGTAATGTTTTTATAGCCAAAATCACTTCGGATTATGACACTAATGGTTATGCAGAAACAAATACTAGTCCGTCTTATGGTTTGATAAGTAAATCCTTATCATTTTATGAAACTAGTCTTTCTCCATCTAAAGTTTTTAAACTACAAAATGTACGATCAAACAATTACGATATTTTAAATGATAGCAGTGATGAAACCAATACTGTATATGATAGCTTCAACAATCCTGTAGAGTCTATAACGAAAATTAGATCAGGAGTTAACCAACAAGTCACTATTAGCGCAATAGCTTATGAACCGGCTATAAACTCCCCTTATATGGTAGGCAGGCCTAAAAGCAAAACACAAACTGTAACGGCTTTTGGCGATAGCATGAATTCTAAGGAAACTTATCAATATGGCTCAGGATCAGAAAGTAATTTACTAAAAGTAATCCAAAAATGGGGCAACAATACAAATGCTATTACAGAAACCAATGGGTATGACACTTTTGGAAATATTATAGTAAAAACAATATCTGCACCTGGCGTGACAGATAGAAAAACAAGTTTCGTGTACTATCCAAACGGTATTTTATTAAAAGAAACTACTGGTATTGAAGGATTCAAAACGGCATTTGAGTATTATCCTAACGGTACACTCAAATCAGAAAGTAGACAAACAGAACTTGGTGTTTGGAGCAATGCCATGTTAACAGGTTATGAATATGATTCCTGGTTCAGGAAAACGGTAGTCACTGATTATTTGGGTAAACCCCATACGTATGCCTATATACGCCAAAGCGAGAAAGCTAAAATCACGCTCACTGGAAACAGTGATGATACTTATAGTGAAGAACTATATGATGAATTGGGGAGAAAAATACGTACTGGTATAAAAGATATACAAGGCACTATGTCCTACAAAGATTTTAAATACGATATTTACGATCGTAACTTTAGTGTTAGCGAACCCAATACAGGCAATCCATTATGGAGTACAACTTTGTATGATGTTTACGGCCGTCCCGAAAATATTACAGATTACAAAGGTAAAGTATTGACTATAACATATGATAAACGAACCACTACAATAACAGATGGCAGTACAGGTCAAATCAAAGTATCTGCCAAAAATGCCATGGGTAATGTACTTACCCTGCTGGAAAGCCCAATAGGAGGCACCATAAATTATAGTTATTTTGCCAACGGAAACATTAAGGAAACCAATTATAATGGCAATAAAATAAGTATAATACAAGATGGCTGGGGGCGCAAGATCAGCCTAACAGATCCTTCGGCCGGTACATATACGTATACCTATAACGAACTTGGCGAAAGCACAAAAGAAACAACTCCAAACGGCAGTACCACCTATAAACTGAATGATTGGGGTAAACTGGAAACCAAAACTATTGTAGGCACTAATACTAACAGTACTACCCAGTACACCTATACGCCAGACAGCAAATTACTTCTAAAAACAGTATATACTGATGGTGGAGATACAGGGAAAACAATTGTTACCGATTATACCTACGACTCTAAAAAACGACTGGAAACCACTACGGAGACAACAGGGTATGGTGCGGTTTTTACAAAAAAAATAGAATATGATACCTGGGGCAGAGTTGAAAAAGAAACCAAAACTGCATCTTTAAACGGAAAAACCAGTACCTCTGCTACGCAAAATGAGTACAAAAATGGTTTTGCATATAAAGTATATGAAATAAAAAACGGACAAAAGACCAAAACTCTTTGGGAAACAACCGAGGTAAATGCTCAAGGGCAGCTGACCAAAGCTACACTAGGCAATGGAATTGCTATCAATAATATATACGATAGTTATGGCTATGTAACCAATGCAAAGCACACTTTGGGCATGACCACTATTATGGAATTAGGCACCAATTTTGACACGCAGCGAGGCAACCTTAAATGGCGTAAAAACAGCCTTTTTGGAAATGTTACCGAAAATTTTGATTATGATAGTCAGGACCGACTTGTACTATACCCTAATGGGCAAGGTGTTCAGGAAAATCAGGTCTATGAAGACGATGGTCGTATTAAATCTAATACGTTAGGAACTTACAATTATGCCAATGCTGGTAAAAAATATCAAAATACCTCGATAACATTAACTTCGGAGGCTTTATCTGATTATCAAAACAAACCCTTACAAACGGTTAGCTATAACACTTTTAAGAGCCCTGTAGAAATAATAGAAGAAGGTAAAGACAAAATAAGCTTTGTTTATAATGCCAACAACAATCGCAGTGTTATGTTTTATGGCGGATTAGGGCTTAAAGAAACCCGAACTTACCGTAAACATTACAGTGCCGATGGCGCTATGGAGATCAAAGAAAATACCCAGACAGGAGCGATTGAGTTCGTAACTTATATAGGTGGTGACGGTTACTCAGCTCCGGTTGTGTATAAAAAATTATATAGTAACATAGGAGCTGCACAAGAACAAACTTTATATTTGCATAGAGATTATCAAGGCAGTATCTTGGCTATAACCAACGAGACGGGAGCTGTAGTAGAAAAAAGACAGTTTGATGCTTGGGGAGCAATTATAAAAGTACAAGATGGCGCAGGTAATATATTAAACGGTCTTACTATTCTTGATAGAGGTTATACAGGACATGAACACTTGCAAAGTGTAGGTCTTATACATATGAACGGGCGTTTGTATGATCCTAAACTCCACCGTTTCCTGCAGCCAGACAATTATGTACAAGATCCTGATAATACCCAAAACTACAATCGTTATGGGTATGTACTAAACAACCCTCTAAAATACACAGATCCTAGTGGAGAGTTTAAAATTAATTTGAATGACATAATTGCGGGAGTTGCAATAGCTGTTGGAGCAGTTTTGTCTGCAACCGGAGTTGGTACTGCAGTTGGGGCTGTATTAATTGGAGCGGGAGTGGCACATTTTGGTGCTACATATGCTGAGTATACTAAAACCGGAGACTGGAATGCCGCATCAAATAATGCTGGGATTAGTTTTGGCGCAACTGTAAAGACAGATTGGGGTTATTCCGATTCTAAAGATAAGCAGAATGGTATTGCTCAAAATGCGCCTGTTGTTAATCCTAAAACAATTGATGGTGAAAAAGAAGGCTTTGGTAAAGGCTTTGTTTCTGGTTTTAGCGGAGGTGTAAGTAATACGGTTGATTTTTTTAAGAGTCTTGGGACAGCTGAAGGTTGGTATTCATTAGGGGAGGGATTTGTTGATATCGCAAACATATCATGCTCGTATTGTCCACAAGGAGCTTACATGAGATCGCAAATAGTAGACGCATCGACAGATTACATTCAAAATGTACCTAATATGTCTGCTTATGAAATCGGATATGATTTAGGTTTTGGAATTGAAAAAGGACTTGAAATAGCAATAACAAGAAGAACGATGCCTCTTCCAAAAGCATTACTAGAAGGAGCTCGTGATGTTGGTAATGCAAGTAAATTTACCACAATTCAGTCCTTAAGTACTTATGGAAAGTGGGGAAGGTTAAGCGAGAGAAGTTTTACATGGCCAAATAGTATGTATACTATAGATAGAGCAACATATTATAACAGAAATTACATAATACCTGGAGGAAGAGTTATAGGCACTGGCCAATTACAACATTTGCAAAAAAAATAAAGTTATGAATGATAACAATTTAATTCAGCTTAAACTATTAGTAAAAGAAGTTTTTGGAATAGATAATATTAATTCAAATACAGAACTAAATAAATTAAACACTGTATCAGAGGAAAATGATCATTTTATAGACTTATTTCAGACGAAGTTCAATATAGATATGAGGGCTTTTAACTACTATGAATATTTTGAAGAAGATGAATTTATCTTGATTTCAATTTTTAGAAGGATGTTCAAAAAAATAAAGAAAAGAAAATCTTTAACGGTAGCTCATTTGTTATTAGTTATCAATAAAGGAAAATGGTTTGAACCTGAAATACGGGAATAATTTTAAGTACCCCGCTCTACGAAGTGTTCGTCGTTAACGCTGCGCGAATGTCTCTGACTTCGCGCCCGCAAAGCGATTAAGTTTTGTCTAGAAGATCGAAATTTTAAAACGATTATTATTCTAAAGACAATTTTGAAAAAAGTCGGCAGACTTTTAGAGGTTTACGTTTTATGAGAACTGCAAAATAAGGAGCGCAAAGTCAGGAGACTTTGCGCAGCGGGGGGATCAATGGGACTAAAAATAGTCCCCCAGTTCATTGGAAACCAAATGGAAATTAAAATACAGGAAAAAATAATGATATATGGTTATTTCTTTAATAATGGAACTTTACCTCCTGGTAACAGTATATTTAGATAAATTTAAAAGTAAAAAATATGAAATTTGGATTAGCAATTATTTCAACTCCTGAAGTAGAAAATAAAATAGAAATTATTAACTCATTATCAGATGATTTGAGATTTTTTTTCAAAAATAAAGATTATGGAAATGATGTTAAATCATATACCATTGGGGTACATTGTCAAAATGTACCTCCAGGTTTTGAGAAGTTTTCTAAACTTCCTAAACCAAGCTATACGAAAGGAAAAAAAACTATTAATCCTGACGGAATACCTTTCACTCTTGAAGATAGTTTTGAACATAGTATTAAACTTGATTTTGAAACCTTTAAAAATTCTTCAGAAATCGAAGCTGAAAAATATTTAGCACAAGAAATTATAAAATCATTAGATATTATTGAAACTATGAAGGCTAAAATTAAAGATTTTGATTCTTTAACTTTTAGAACAGATTTAGAGAATTATTTTAAGGAAAAAAACTTAATATAGAGGTTTCATGGTATGATAATTAACAACAATTATGTATGAAACTAGCATTAGCTCAGTATATATCAGCTGAAATAAAAAAAGAAACTAGATTTTTGATTGATTTTTCTGATAATATGGAAAAATCTTTTATAAAAAAAATATATGGGAATGATTTAATGGAAATTGTAATTGGGATTATATGTGTAAGTCCAATCTTTGAACAATTTTTTAAGCCAAAACCACCAAAATATACTAAAGAAAAAAAACATATAAAAAGTGAAGGATTTGAATATGAAATTGAAAAATGTTTAGAATATAGTATAAAATTGGATTTTGAAACATTTAGAAATTCTTCAGAAATCGAAGCCAAAAAATATTTATCAGAAGAAATTTTAAAATCATTAGAAATTATAGAGGCAATGAAATCTAAAATTAAAGATTTTGATTTGATAAATTTTAAAAAAGATTTGGAAAATTATTTTAAAGAAAAAGATTTAATATAAAGGAATAGTATAGTAATTGTATGATATTGATAACTAATAAAATTATTTATGAAACTTGTATTAGCACAATATACATCAGCAGACATTGTAAAAGAAACAGATTTTGTAACGGGTTTTTCAAACGACTTAAAATCTCATTTTAATAAAAAAGAATATGGAGATAGTCTAAAGAATATTGTCATAGGAATTATTTGTGTTAGTTCAAGTCTTGAAGCCTTTTTTAAACCAAGAAGACCAAAGTATATCAAAGATAAAAAGCATGTAAAAAGTGAAGGTTTTGAGTATGATATTGAAAAATATTTGGAATATGATTTAAAATTAGATTTTGAAATAGTAAAAAAAGCGTCTGATGATGAGGCAAAAAAATATTTGGCGCAAGAAATTTTAAAATCATTAGATGTCATTGAAACTATGAAGTCTAAAATTAAAGATTTTGATTTGATAAATTTTAAAAGAGATTTAGAGAATTATTTTAAAGAAAAAGGACTTATATAAAAAGGGATTATATATTAATGATGTTGTAGTTTAGGATGTTTGACACTTAGCTGTGAGCCCGATATTCCGACAGATATCTGGGATCAATGGGACTAAAAATAGTCCCCCAGTTCATTGTAAACCAAATGGAAATTAAAATACAGAAAAAAATAATGATATATGGTTATTTCTTTAATAATGGAACTTTACCTCCTGGTAACAGTATATTTAGATAAAATTTAAAAAATATGGATTTAGGATTAGCAATTATAGGCAATATCGATCAAAAAAAAACAGATTTGATTGTAAAATTATCGGATGAAATGAAGGTCTATTTTAGAAATAAAACTTATGGATCTGACATTAAAGCTTATACAATAGGCATAGTTTGTGTAGCTCCACAATTTGCCCAGTTTTTCAAAGCTCAGAAACCTAAATATACCAAAGGTAAAAAAGTGATCAATCCTGACGGAATACCTTTCACTCTTGAAGATAGTTTTGAACATAGTATCAAGCTTGATTTTGAAACATTTAAAAATTCTTCAGAAGTCGAAGCTAAAAAATATTTGGCACAAGAAATTTTAAAATCATTAGATATTATTGAAACTATGAAGGCTAAAATTAAAGACTTTGATTTGATAAATTTCAAAAGAGATTTAGAAAGTTATTTTAAAGAAAAAAACTTAATATAAAAAATAGTTTGACATTATATGATAATTATATATATGAAACTAGCATTAGCTCAATATACTTCCCCCTGTCAATACCAAAAACTATATATCAAATGGCAAAACCAACCGGCTTTTCTGAAATAATGATGTGGTATTATATAAGTAGTACTGGAGTAACTAATAAACCCGGCAATTAAAATATTTGTTTTATGAAAAAAGTGATTTGTTTATTTATTTATTTTGTTTTTAGCTCTTGTAATTTAGCTCCAGGAAGTTACCCTTATGCCGAAATATATGAATTTGATGTTTCAGAGGAAGTTTTAATAAAAGCAGTTGAAGAATTTAAAATCGATAATCCTAAATATACATTACCAAATCAAGAAAGATTTATAGATGGTAAAAAAAATAAAAAAGACCATTGGTTTCATGTTTGGTTTTATTATCCTGATAGAAATAAGATTGTAAAATCCTGGATAAGAGGTAATAAAATAGCATTTGTAGGTATAGGTGAGGGAATGGATTTAAGAAGCTATAAAGAAATTAACAAAGATTTTGGGTACTCAGAAAATAAAGAAGAGAAGAGAATGTTTGAAGAACAAATTTTAAAGAAGATCAAAGAAAAATTATAACCCGATCGCTCGAATATACATAACTCCAGGAAATTAAAATTTTTATGTTATGAAAGAAACGATTTATCTATTAACATTTTTTGTTTTTGCTTCCTGTAATTTTGCTTCTGGAAGTTATCCGTACGCAGAAGTATATGAATTTGATGTACCCGAAGATAAATTAATAGGGGCTGTAAGCGAGTTTAAAATCAATAATCCTGATTTTATTGTACCGGAAAACATTGGATTAGTTGATGGTAGAAGTAAGGATAAAACAGATCACTGGTATCATATTTGGTTTTATTATAAAAAAGAAAATCAAATCATTTATACTTGGATTAGAGGAAATGAATTTGCTTTCATAGCTGTGAATGAAGGTACAGAATTAGGGAACTGGAAAGATATCAACAAAGATTTTAATTGTTCTGAAAACAAGGAGGAAAAGAAAAAATTTGAAGAACGGATTTTAAGTAAGATCAAAGAAAAATTATAACGCTGTGCGAATGTCTCTGACTTCGCACCCACAAGTGTTTAGGTTTTGTGTAGAGTCCGTTGTTGAAAGATCAATCTTAAAGACTATTTTGTAAAAAGTCGGGAGACTTATAGAGGTTTAATTTTTAGCTGTAATAAAACTTAAAACGCAAAGTCAGAAGACTTTGCAGAGCGGGGAGATATTCAGTTTGATAAAATCCAATTAACAAATCAGGCGATTATCGCTTTTATAAAAATAAACGGAACTGTAAATGTTTCTGTTGATGGATTGAAATAATCTCAAAATTTATATCAAAAAAAAGCAGTATAAAATTATACTGCTTTTTTCTTTTTAGACTGATACATTCTGTAAATCAGAACGCCTATAACTGCTACCAATAAATACGGAATCACCATTAAATAAACAATTCCGTCATTTACAGCTTCTGCTTTTTTTACATTCGAATCTCCTGCAAGAGCCGCACGACACATTGCGCATTGAGCATTTGCTGCAAGAGAAAAGAAAAGAGATAATAGAATATAGATGTATTTCGATGAAAATAATCTTCTTTCAATTCTTTTTTCTTTATTCTTAATTCTATTTTCTTTTTTAATTTGCATAATAAGGAGAAATCATTAAATAAACCACTACACCTGTCACAGCAACATACAACCAAAGTGGAAACGTTATTTTGGCTATTTTTCTATGTCTGTCAAATTGTTCCGAAAGTGCTCTCACATACGATATTAATACCAAAGGAATAATTATGATAGACAATAAAATATGAGTTATTAAAATAAAGAAATATACATAACGCAATCCGCCAATTTTAGCTGTTTCTGCCAAATCAAGAATTCCGTCATGGTTTAAATCTCCAAATTTAGTCGAATCAGAAGTCATATGATACGCTACATACATAACTAAAAAGGCAACTCCTAATGCAATGGCAGAAGTCATTAAACGTTCATGCAGTTTACGTTTTCCGTTTTTAACAGCAATTACTGCCCAAACCAAAACTATCGCTGTAATACCGTTTGTTGTAGCGTAAATTGGAGGTAAAAATGATAATGGCTCAACATTAAATCCTAAATCTTTTAATTTTACAGCGAACAAGATACCTACAAGTACCGGAACTACAATTGAAACAATAATAATAAATGTGCTGAATTTTTTTTCTAATGAGTGATCTTCCATTTTTATTCTGCTAATAATATTTTAATATCTTCCTGAATATCTCTAACGCCTTTTTTGTCTAATCCGTCGTAATATAAAATTGGATTTCCAAACTCATCTTTACGACAACGAATATTGCCGTCTTTATCAATTAAGGCAAATAAACCTGAATGCTCAAAACCTCCGTTTACTTTTGCATTCTCGCCAGCGTATAAGTTGAATCCTTTGTTAGACAAATCCATAATTGTGGCTTTTTCTCCTGTCAGGAAATTCCAGTTTGATGATTTAACGCCTAATAGTTTTGCATGTTCTTTTAAAACTTGCGGTGTATCGTGATTAGGATCGATTGTGATGGAAACAATTCCAAAATTTGGATTTCCGAAAAAAGTCTTTTCGATTTCTAACATGCTCAAATTCATTTTTGGACAAATAGAAGGACATGTCGTAAAGAAAAATTCTAATACATACACTTTCCCTTTATAGGTTTCATTTGAAATTTTGGCATTGTCCTGATTTGTTAAGTCAAATTTTGGTGCGGGACCAATGGTTAACAATTTCGAATCCGATTTGTCCGTTTTCAAACCTACATTATCCAAACGACTTCCTTTTACAACTTCACCGTTTTTTATTCTGTCTACAATTTTAGGCACAGCATAAATTCCGAAAATTAAAATGATAAAAGAAATTCCGATATATGATTTATTTTTAAACATTATATTGCAATTTAAAGTTGTTTAGTAGCGTTGTGATTCTTTTTTAGAGCAGCACGATATTCGTATAAAATGATTTTAAAATCATCAAGCATTTCGTTGCTTAATTCAGACGGATGAAAGGTATCATAACCTTCTTTGTACTCCTTTTTATTGTCTTTATCATTTTTATTTGCTCCTTTTCTGCCCCTTAAATTTCGTTCTTTATCTATGATATAAACATTCGAAGTTCCTAAATTATCATCCAGCTTTCCTTTTAAGTGCAATTGGTTGTAAAAGGTTTTAATCTCTTCGGGAGAGGCAAAAACAAAATTCCATCCTTTTACATCTGTAAAAGGCTTTAATGCATCTAACACTTTTTGAGCTTGATCTTCTGTCCCAACAGGGCAAATCACGACAAACTGAAGATCTTCAAATCCATTATAACGTTTGTAAATTTTTTCATTTAAGTTGAAATAATTACCACGGTTATTTAAAATTTCTGAACCTGAAAAACCCAGAACTGTTATCTTTTTATCAAGTGAAACTTTTTCTCCATTTAGGGATTTCCAATTACCAAAATCTGCAATCTTAGGTGTTATAACAGGAAGTTTAGTAAAACTATTAACACCGGAAGCAAAAAATAAATAGGCAACAATTGGCAGGACAAAAAGTACAAAGAGGACTATATTTTTTTTCATTATATTAACGGAAGTTATTAAGATACAAAAATAAAAAAATCCCGATGTTATCGGGACTCTTTTCGAATTAATATCATGTTAAAAATTCCATTTTATAGTAGAATCTTTAAAAACCCCATAAATATAATGTCCTTCTGTTAGCAGAATAAACAATAAATATAAAACTAGGAATATAACTGGAGAAACTACAGCCCATCTAAGGCTGCTTTTTTCACCTTCCATGTGCATGAATGCCCATACTATATAATATGCTTTGAAGATTGTCAGGATATAGAAAATCCAGTTTAACAAGTTCAAACCAATAAAATGATTAAATTCTAATGTTGCTGGTTTTAAAATACCAAGGATAACTTCTACTGTAGTTACGACTGATAATAGTGCGAAAACAAACCAGATTCTTTTTGTATTTGATACGTGCTCGTGTGACATAATAATAAATATCTTAAATTAAACTAGGTAGAAAACTGTAAATACAAATACCCAAACTAAATCGACAAAGTGCCAGTATAAACCAACTTTCTCTACCATTTCGTAACTTCTTCTTTTTTCGTAAGTTCCTAATAACACATTAAAGAAAATAATGATGTTAATGATTACTCCGGAAAATACGTGGAATCCGTGGAATCCTGTAATGAAGAAGAAGAAATCAGCAAATAATTTACTTCCATATTCGTTTCTGGTTAAGTTTGCACCTTCTACTACGTATTTTGCCGAGCTCAAGCGAGCTTCAGATTCTGCTCTGTCTAAAATTGTTTTTTTCTTTTTCTCAGTAAGTTTTTCAGTTCTTACCAATAATTCAGGATGTGCTTTAAAACCAGCCTGAACTTCTGCTACAGTATATGTTGGCTGCGTTTCAGCATCTTCCATAAACCATTTTTCTTTGCTTCTTGTTAAAGCTTCTCTTTGTTCCGGTAATTTTACAGCAAATTCTTCAAGAGCTACTCTTTTACCATCTTTATCAACGAACTGCAATAAACTTCCACCTGCAGTTTCAACTGCACCATATTCTCCTTTAATGAAGTTTTTCCATTCCCAGGCTTGAGAACCAACGAAAATTAAACCTCCAATAATAGTTAAGAACATATAGATGGCAACCTTTGTCTTTTTTAAATGATGACCTGCATCAACAGCCAAAACCATTGTTACAGATGAGAAAATCAAGATAAAAGTCATTAAGGCTACATAATACATTGGAGCCGAAACGCCATGCATAAATGGGAAGTGAGTAAACACTTCATCAGCCAAAGGCCAGGTTTCGATAAATTTAAATCTAGAAAAACCATAAGCAGCAAGGAATCCAGAGAATGTCAAGGCATCTGATACGATAAAAAACCACATCATCATTTTACCATAACTTGCTCCTAGTGGCTCATTGCCACCTCCCCAAGTTTTTTCGTCGTTATTTGCAGTAGTAACTGTCGCTTCCATAAAAGATATTCGTTAAAAAGTTCCCAAATTTACGTTTTTTTCTTATTTAAAGAAATATAAAAATAAAAATAAATATACCCATAATAAATCCAAAAAGTGCCAATACATCGCACCTAGTTCTATACCAAGAGTTTGAGTCGAATTGTATTTTTGTTTAAAATGATTATAAATTATAATTAAAAGTGAAATTAATCCTCCAGCCAGGTGCAACAAGTGTGTAACCGTTACAACATAAAGAAAAGTTGTAGTAATTGAGCTACCTTCTCCTGTAAAATAATACCCGCTTTCTACGATTTGACCAAATCCTGCAAACTGTAAAACCACAAATAAAATCCCTAATGCCAATGTTCCTAAAAGGAAAGCTGTTGTTGCGCTTCTGTTATCTTTTTGAATTGCTTTTTTTGCTAAATAAAAAGTAACACTACAACCTAAAATAACAGCTGTACTATAATAAAATGCAGTTGGTAATTCAAAATTCTTCAACCAGTCTGCTCTTGATTTACTTACTACAAATGCACTTGTAAGTCCGGCGAACATCATCGTCATACTTACCATAGCAAATAATAAAATCAGTTTCGCTGATTTTGATTTCGTTACCTGTTCTTCACTTGTTGTCATTATCATTTCCATAATTATCTTAAAAATTTATCTACTATAAATACGATTTGCAGCAGCGAAATATACGAAACGCTTACCAGCATTAATGTTCTTGCTGCTTTTGCAGTTCTTAATTGATACAAACGTGTTGCATAAAACAACATCCACAATCCTAATAAAAACACTAAAATTGCTGCAATAGGTGTTATAAACAATTGTCCTGTATAGCCTAAAACCGGTAACAGCGAAGCTATTATCAACCAAACGGTGTATAAAATAATCTGTAACGCTGTACCTTTATCTTTTTTACCTGTTGGCAGCATAAAGATTCCGGCTTTTTCATAATCTTCGTATAAAAACCAGCCAATTGCCCAGAAATGAGGGAATTGCCAAAAAAACTGAATTAAAAATAACGTTCCTGCCTCTATTCCAAACTCTCCTGTTGCCGCAACCCATCCTAACATAAACGGAATCGCGCCCGGAAAAGCTCCTACAAAAACTGATAGCGAAGTTACTGTTTTTAAAGGGGTATATATACTTGTATATAAAAAAATCGAGATTGCAGCAAACATTGCCGATTTTGCGTTAATTGTATATAGCAATGTAATGCCAATAACAGTAAGCAGACTTGCAACAAACAAAGCCATTTTTGGAGACATTCTTCCCGAAGGAACCGGACGATTTTTAGTCCTGTCCATTAAGGCATCAATGTCTTTTTCGATAACCTGATTAAATGCGTTTGACGCACCAACCATGCAATATCCGCCAATGGATAATATTACCAAAACGCTCCATTTAAAAGGATGTTCATCATTTACACCTAATAAATATCCTGCTATTGAAGAGAACAAAACACTAATAGCCAAACCAGCTTTAGTAATCTCTTTGAAATCCAGAAATATTGACTTTAATGAAAATGTATTTTTTGTAGCGTTCAAACCGTAATTGTTTGTATGTTTTTTTTGAGTGGTGCAAATGTACAAATTAGATTGTAGAATTCTGAACTATAAAATTAGATTTTTTTCAATAAAACCTTTACAAAATAAGGACTTGCATATTTTTAACACTATTATTTCGAAAAATCTTATTAAATACTAGTAATCAAAATACCAATTAAAGACATCTGAACGCAATCCGATCGTAAACCAGGTCGTACTTTGTTTAAAAGTGGTTGCTGTTTCTTGTGTTGGATCAAAATTTCTGTAGATAAAACTGCCAAAGAATTTTAGATTGGTCATTGGGTTTATCAAATATCCACCTTGAATATCGGCAATAAAAATACTTGTTTTATTTCCCTGCCCTACTTTTACACCTTTATCATACGGACGTTTATCATCGTAACTTTTATAAATATTTCCTCCATAATTATAACTGTCTGCTGTGGTATCAAAATCTAAACCTCTTGTTCCCATTGTAAATTTTGCATCACCAAAAATACGTCCTTTATGATAACGTCCAATTGCAACAAACTCTTCAAAATTTCCGCCCCATTGATGTCCCATACTTTGATTATTATGCCCGTAATTGGTAATTACAGCACTATGCTCATAAACATAAGGGCGCACATGATTATATTCAAGCTGCAGCAATAAATCTTTAACTTTAAAAGCGTTGAAGTATTTGGCACCTAACTGATATCCAAATTTATTTTTCCAGCTTTGCTCTCCTGCTCCCATATCTGAAACCGAAAATTCATCTAACAAAAACTGACCGTATAAATTAACACTGTTATTCCATTTGTATTTAGCCGTCATACCCAAAAGCGCATTTCCGCTTCGTGAAGAAGAAGCAAACTCAACAGAGCGATAAAAAATAATCGGATTAACAAAATTCACATCAAATCCTCTGTTGTTGGTGTCTGTCCAAACAACTGATTCAAAAAATCCTAAATTTAATTTATTCGAAACATTCCAGCTTAAATAATGATTTGCCATAAATTTAGACGCATAGGTTTTTTCAACCGTAACATCGGGGCGCACATCTTTAAGCCACATATAGGTATTGGTATATTTTATTTTCCAGAAAGTAGTATTGATTTTAAAATAAGGGTATGGGCTCGCTCCGTCACCTTCAAGCAAAGAACGATATCCGTCTCCAATAAAATTTCTGCCGTAACCTAACTGAAAATCAAAGATCTTACTTGGAGCGAATGTAATATTGGCTTCTGCCAAAGGAAAATCGTAAGCATCTGTTTTAAATCTTTTGGCAATTCCCATTCCCGGAATAATAGCCGGATTTCCTCCCGAAGGTTTTAATGTTTCGGCATAATCATTATAATAACCCGCAAAACGTCCCTGACTTTCAAAAACAGTTGTCGTAAAATTGATTTGTTTTCCTAAACCTCCTCTAAAATTTAAGGCACGTGTATTTACATAACTATAGGAAGCATCAAGATCTGAGGCTTTCCCCATTTGCAAATCAAGAATTGGGTTTAAAGCCAGCCAATAATCTTCACCCTGAATCTGAACCAGATTTTGATTCCAGAATTTTCTTCCTAACCAGGTCGAAACATTTTTTTGAAGTGATTCGTTTACTGCTTTCAAATTATAATATTTTGAAACCTCAGCATACGTATACGGTTTTGAAGCCGTGTGATTATTAGTTCCAACCTGATTCATTGCGCCGTCAAATTGCGCGTAATAACTATGTGAAAACGGAATATTCAAATGACTTTCAAACTCGGGATTATTGTATTTTTTATACACAATACTATCCAGTTCGGTCATTGGTTTTTCGAGTGGTTTCTCAATTTCGGCTGCTGCCAAAGCTTCTGCAGCAATTTGTTCTGCGCTTTTTAACGGAATAGCTATCGAAATGGTATATTTAGAATACGTTGGTTTTCCACTATATGTCGATGGTTTTATTTTCGAAAATTTACCAAAAACACGTTTCGCTTCTTCTGATAAATCTTCATTTTGTGCATTAACATAAATTACTTTAAATTCTCCGTTAACATCTACTTCAAAAAGCACTTTTACTTCACCTTGATAATTAGATTGTTTTAGATTTTCAGGAATTTCAAAATTATGATATACAAAATCCTGCACTTCTTTATAAAAACAGTTTTCTAAATCTTTTGATTGTAAGTTTTCGCAATTAGGAAAAACAGGAAATTGCTCGGTTGCAAAACCCGGCTTAACAGAACTGGTATTCGTTTCCTGAGAAAATGCAACGAAGGAAGATAATATAAGAATAAAGGATAAAAAATTCTTAATGATGTAAAATTTGGTTTTCATTTAATATTGATTTGGGGTATTTCCTCCGTTCGCAATTACTTTTGCTGCCGAAGTTCCAATTCGCTTAACTCCTAAACGAATCATTTCTATTGCTTCATTATACGTTCGAACGCCTCCGGCTGCTTTTACAGGCAACGGCGAAGCATTTTCTAACATCATAATTATAGTGTGAATTGTTGCTCCGTTTGGCAAATCATTTTCGGTTTTAAAAAAACCTGTAGATGATTTCACAAAAACCGATGCGTAATTTTCTTCTTTAAAATTTGATATAACCACATTTTTTATCAAAGCCGAAAGTTGAATAATTTCTTTGTCTGTCAGTGCAGCAACTTCAATAATCCATTTTACTGTTTTATTGTAGGCGAGTCCTATTTGTGTCGCTAATAAAATCTCCTGTTTTACTACTGCAAGATTTCCGTTTTTAAAAGCTTCATAATTACAAACAAAATCTAAGTCATCTGCTCCATTTTCAATGGCTTCATTTGCTTCTTTAATTTTGGTTTCGATATCTGATTTGCCTTCCGGAAAATCAATAACAGTTCCAACAAGCAGTGATGAATTAGCTTTCAAAATCATTTCTTTTGCCAAACTCACATATTCCGGCCGAATCATGATCAGCTTGAAATTTTCGGTAATGGCTTCAGAAATTGCATTTTTAACCACAATAGTATTTTCCTCATCCGAAAGTCCGGCTTGAGAAGCAGTTTTTAAGTAGGTCGAATCTAAATATTGCTTAATATTCATGATTTTTAAATACATGTGGAATTTCGACAAAAATACATTTAAAATTCAGAAAAAAAACCTCTTTTTGAATCTTGATTTTTTGGCAATAAAAAACCCACCGAAGTGGGTTTTATTTTTATATTCTATCGATTTGTTTTTTAAAAGCTATTGCTGTAAAAACACCTATTGTCGCTCCAATTGCATTTGCTAAAATATCTGTTACATCTGCAGATCTTGTTGTTGTAAAAACACTTTGCAAAATTTCGATTGTAATTCCAAAAAAAACAGAAAATATAAACGAAATCAAATAAGCTTTATAATCATCCGGCGCTTTTCCTTTTAATTCTTTTTTAAAAAACAAAATCCAGGAAAATGTAAACACAAAATGAAAACAAAAATGTACAATTTTATCAATGCTCGGAAAATTTACCGCAGGAATGTTACTTGAATCTGTCAAACAAAAATAAGTGATGATTCCTGATAAGATTATCGCCCAAAGAAGCAATAACTGTTTAGGCACCGATAAGTTGTTTATAAGCTTCGTCAGATAATAAAGAATCTATTTCTGATGCATCAGCAATTTTTATTTTAATCATCCATCCAGCTCCGTAAGGATCAGAATTTACTGTTTCAGGAGCACTTTCCAGGCTTTCATTAAAAGCAATAATTTCTCCGGTTAAAGGCAAAAACAAATCCGAAACTGTTTTTACAGCTTCAACTGTTCCAAAAACCTCATCTTTATCGAGTGTCTGATCTAAAGTTTCTACTTCAACATACACGATATCTCCTAACTCTTTTTGAGCAAAATGAGTAATTCCTACAGTTGCAACATCTCCTTCGATGCTAACCCATTCGTGATCTTTTGTGTACTTTAAATTTGCTGGTATACTCATAATAGTATGTTTGAAAATTGATAATTTAATAATTTAGACACAAATGTAATAATCTTCTAATGAAATCCCATTTAGAAACTTAAAATTAATTTCCGAAATTATATCGAAGTGTAAAGCCCGATCTAATGTTTGTTAACGGAAATGATGTTGAAATTACTGCCTTCGAGAACGAATGATCGTAATAGAATATCGCCGTCAGGTTTTTACTAAACGAATAATCTGCAGTTACTTTTACAGACCAAATATTTTGACCTGCTGCCAATTGATTGTTATCGTAATCTAAATATCGCACTAAAGTCTGGTTATTTCTCATAGAGAAATCCGCTTTTAGATTAATATCACTTTTGATGATTCCTGTTGGATTATCTGCAAGTCTTGATGAGAAAATTACATCTTTAAAACGGTATCCTAATCCTACAACATATTCAATTCCTTTTACTTCTGTCAACAAATTATTATCAAAACTCATCGATAAAGCTCTGTCTTTTTTAATTTCAGTAAGCAATCGCAAAGAACTTTTAAGTTCAAAATCTACTCGAATAAGCGGACTAAACTGCTCTACCAAATTGACATTAGACATAATCGTTTTGTTGTAAAAATTATAATTTACGTCCTTATTCTCCGGCGTATCTGCAAACTTATCATAATCAAAATTTGACCTGAACTGGTTGATTGTGTATGATGCTCTATAATTATGCTGTAATGAAAAACGTTTAAATTTATCTTTAAAGAATTTATAACGCATTAACCCATTATATTTTATGCTCCAGTTTGGAATAGGGAAACTTTTAAAAATTCCTGTTGAAACACCCGAAGCATCACCACCGGAATAAGCTGCTAAAAACGCCGGCAATAAAACGGCCTGATTACTTTTTCCATATCCTATTGGATATCCTGCATTAGATGTATAAATATCTCTTTTGGCTTTGTCAGGATCATTAGTTGGATCTACTGGCGGTGCCGGAATTGGATTGTTTGCATCTCCGTATCTCGGAATTTCAGTTCCTGCTCCATAATAACCTTCGGCTAAACGATTGGCAATAATTAAACGATTGTTTCTAAAATCATCAAAAGCAGCTGACTGCGTTTCATTACTGGTAGAAAATGCCGTTTTAATTAATACTGTCGAAATCGAGAACATTCCGTAAGTATAAGGAGACTGTGGTGTATATTGATTATTATTATCTATATCAACAATATATTGCTCAGATGAATTCTGAGAATAGGAACGATCCATTGTTAAATCGATTTTCAAATCGGGAAACAAATCAACATTCGCAGTTACTTTTAATAGCTTATTTGTTGTTTGTGTAAAGTTTTGATTAAAATCCTGATACGTGGTTAACCAGCCATTTTTTGCCGATTCATATCGAACATCATCCTGACTTCCAAAAACAAATCCTAAAGATGGTTTTGAAGTACCAAAGAAACCAACACCCGGCGTATATCCCGGTAAAACTGTTCCGCTATTTTTAGTATAATTAATCTGAATATTTTTTACACTTGTCAAAACGCCTATTAAACCATCATAAAAAGGACTTCTGTTTGCAACCGGTTTTGTTGCCGTATTAACAATTTTTTCTCCTGGTTTTGGCGGTGTTATAGCTTTAGGTTTAGCAGGAGATTTTCCTCCGGGTGTCAAACCTAAATACTTATACAACATATTCATATTAAGCGTTGTTGTTAAAGTATTTGAATTAGCGTTCTGAATCGTGTTACCTAAATCATATAAACTTGTTGTCCCATCTGTATTTACCTCTTCATATTGAGAAAATGCAGTTGAAGAACGCTGCCAGTTATAATCTGCAGTATAAGAATAACTTGCCTTAACAAAACTGAACAATGGAATTTTATTAATCGGAATATCATAATTCAGCACCAATTGCTGAATGTGCTGATTTGGTGTTCCAATATCAAAGTAATCATCCCAAATATTAAAGTCTTCTTTTGGTGTATTATCGTCATTTAAAAAATTTCTAACAATATTATTTGAAGCCGCAGTATAGTTTAATTTTAATGATTTCGTTAGGTTGTAACCAAATCCATATTGATAATTAAACGCAAAATTTCTTCTGTAAAGCGGATCAATCTGAATTCCTTCAACCTGAACATCTCTATATTCCTGACGATTGCTTTGTCTTATAACATTCGTATTAAAAGTAATATTCGATGGCAAATAGTTAAAATTGAAATCACTTAACAGCTTCCAATATTCACTTTTTTTCATGAATTTGGTTTGTTTAAATGGCACTACTTCTTTTGGCTGAAAAGTATACGCATAATTCACTGCTGTATTGGACTGTTCATCCTCATAAGATGCTACTTCATAATCATGTCGTTCTACCTGATTGTATGATTGCGAAAATGTCAGGTTCTCAACATCATAAACATGTTGTTTTTGTTCCGGAGCCCTGTCTTTCCTCACGCCAATAAAATTGATGCTTTTTCGCTTTGTATAATCTATGGCACGTGTTCTGATATTGTCTTTCTCGGCTTCATTTGTTGTTTCTCTTAACAACTGATCTAATTTAATATCCTGATTAAAAGGATCATATTCTGGCGTAATAACCTCTTCTCCAATCGCATAATTAAACGGCAAATTGATTCCCCATTTACGCGGAAGAAGTTTACCTAAATTTAAATTAGTTACAATATTATATTGCTGAATATCTTCACGATCTCTTTCGTTAGCGCCTTGTTCTAAAGATCCAAAACCTATCGTGCTTTTTTTACCTGTAGCCGAAATGGTTGCAAAATCGGCCATGTTTGTATCGATATTTAATATCGCTGCCATACCGCCTTTATTATCCATATCAGACATACGGAGTTCGTTAAACCAAACCTCTCCCTTTACATCGGTACGATCAGTTCTGTTTTTTAAACCCAGCATTAAATTTCGAACCAAACCAAAATTTGGATTACCCTTTATCCCTAATCTTAATCTACTGTCACCATCTCCCCCTTCAACTTCGGGGTCATCATCAGGATAATAAATACCATTAATATCTCTTTTTGGAGAGTTAATATCTATTGACATCCCCTTGATTTTCATTTTCGTCAATAAGTCAAGTGCCAAATCTATATCATTTTCTGATTTCCAAACCTGATCAGGGCTTACAGCCGAAGATCCTCCGGGCACTGTTACTTTTAAAGGAATCTCGACCTGATAAAAGTTTTGGGAAAAGTCATTTCCAAAACGGATAAATGCACCCATTTCATCATCTCCCAATGTAGCTTGCTGCGGTAATGATTCAGCATGTAAAAACATTTTCAGTTTTTTGTACTGACGCATATCAACACTCACATTTTTAAATACAGCTCTGGAATCATTTACCTGCAATCCTGCTCCGGAAACTCTTAATGCTAATGATTGCTCATTTTGATTAATAACGGTATTATTATTATACAATTGCTCACGTTGTACTCCTGGCGGAATCACATAATTTACTGGTTCTTTTGTTCCATTTTCCTGAACGTTAACCGCTAAAACATCAAAGTCAGTACCATCATCATCGGGATTTGTATCAGTTCCATCAAGACTGCCTGTATATCTTCTCCATTCGCCTCTTACTAAATCAAGAGCTCCAAAACGAACTGTCATCTGATCATTAAAACCAGTCATGAACATACGCATGAAACGAATAGATCTAAAATCGGTAATATTTCCAATGGTGTTTTGTGGCTGCGCAACAGGAATTTTAAACTGAATCCATCTTGCATTTGTTGTCCCTCCGTTTGGCAGCTCCACATTGCTTACGTCACGAATATCTGTAATATAATTTTGTCCAACCTGCATTCCCGGTCTTACATCAATACTATATTCATAATAAGCATTAATGGTATTCATTGTATTATCACGATTGATATCTTCTACATCAGGTAATGTTGTAGAACCACGATTTGGATCATCAATACTAACAGGTGAGTTTCCTTCGGTTCCATTGTATTTTTTATAACGGTCTAAAACGCCTCCTTCGGTATTTAAATAATAGGTATAATCGTCTGCAGCGGGATCAGCTTCTCCTGCGTAATTGGTATATACAGATCCTTCTCTGGAGTTTGGCAAACCATCTAAACCTACGTCTTGATTTTTACGATTATCGGAATTTGTATCAAATGCGTAAATTAATGATTGAGATGCCGGAACATCTCCCCAAATTGGCTGTGGATTAACCATAACCTGATCCGGACCTAATCCGTTTTCATATTGTTTTCTACCGTCTTTTAATACGTCTTCAGAAACTTCACCTAAATTAAAATAGATTTTACCAATATTATTCGTTTGCGCTTCACCATTTCCAACATACGGGTCAAGTACCCAAAACTGGATATATTCAACATTTCCCTGTTCGAAATTGGTTGAATTTAAAGAACGCATAATTCCTCCAAAATTTGAAGTTACAGGATCTGAATTAAAACTTGGATTGTTGTTATACGGTCCTCTTTCTGATGGATAATAACTTAAATCCAATGTATTGATAACTTGTATCTGACCTTGTGCAATATCTGTATTTGGATATAACTCTTTACTGTAAACTCTTCTGGTTGTATTTAATGACAAATCATCGTTTGAAATACCCGATGGTTTTGAAGAATAAAAAACAGGATCGATGGTATACCATGATAATTTTGCTCTTTTAAAACCATAATCCAAAGTACTTGAACCGGCATTAAAAGTATTATCATTTATTGAATTTAAAAATGGTGTCGAAGCTAAACTCCACGCATATGCAGAACGCATATCGATGGTAGATTGTGATCCTTCGAAATCATCAATATAAATAGTTGCTTCACCTTCAAAATCACTTGCTTTTGGAGCGTCGGGTTTTAAAAATGCAACTTCTCCACGAATAGAAAGATTTGAAGGAACATCAGTATCCATATTTGGTAATTTATTTACCAATCTGGTAAAAAATGGAACTTCGGTTGAATAATTTCCGTTAAAACCAAAGATGGTATTATTTACTGATTCTTGTCCATAACTTGATTTTTGGGTAAATGGCTTTTCAGTCATTTTTAAAAATGTTCCGCCAATAACAAAATTATCTGATATTTTATGTTCGATATTGAAACCCATAAATCTTCGGGTTTGCTGCCCAAAAATGGAATTATTTTCCAATGAAACTTCAATCGGTGTATTTGATGCCTGAAGTGAAGGGTCAAGAATTTGTACTCTTCCTAATTGATAATCTACGCTATAATCAATTCCTTCAACCAAAACTCTTCCGGCAGCTGTAACTACAACAGAACCCTGAGGAACGTTGAATGCACCAATAGGAATACCATTACTTCCGGTAGATTTATACTTTCCACGCAATAAAAATTTGTTTTTATCGCTGTCCTGTAGAGCTCCGGATTGTGTGTTTCGATACATGTTTCTAAACACGTATTTTCGCTGATTGTCATTATAAGTGGTTGGATTATCATAATCTTCTCCGGCAGAATTTTGCAGTTTGCTAAATAAAAGCTCCCCGAAAGGTTCTTTGGTTGTAAAAATAATTCGTCCGTTTTGGGCATCTACAGTTATTCCCGGAATATAATCGAAGAAACCATCACCTCCTGTTTGAGGATCATTATTATAATTTAATCGGTCTAAGTTGAAAACATTTAATAATGGCGTGTCTTTTACCGCCATATCGGCCGCTGGATTATTAGGGAATGTGGTTCCTAAAACCGGCGTAATATAATTTATTGGAGACGGATCTGTATATAGAATGTTTAACCTGAAATCGTCTTGTTTGATTTGATAAGCCTGCGGAATTTGATACACGTTTTTCATCATCAAATTCCAAACCGGATTATTAACGTTTGTTAAACTGCTTTTAAGCATTTTTAAAATCAAACTTTGCGTAATGATAGCCTGATTTGAGGGATTATTTCCGGTAACGATTGTACCGTCGACACCATCGCTTCCAAATTCTCCAACCTGATAAACCTGATCTCCAACAGTGTATTCATAAGCAACAGCAAGAATTTCATCATTTGCCAGACGCTGCTGCAGGGAAATATATCCTAATTGTGAATTAAAAGTATATTCGTTTGTTGTTAATTTTCGGGCGTTTTCAAGAACTGAAAAATCTGTTCCCTCACTTACATTTGGAACATTTGCAAGATTAAAACCAGCTTTAGCTGTTACTATTTCTCTAATATTTGAGTTTAAATAAGATCCTGACTGACCAATTAAAGCAGGATTATATTTATTGTTTTTATTATCTGTTGGAGAACCTATTGCAGTACTGAAAAAGCCTGCTGAAGGATTTATAACCACTACTTCATTATCCTGCATACCTGCAATTTGTCCCTCTCCTAAATCCTGAAGGGCTATAACATTACGCAAGTTGTTGTTTGTTGTGCTTACTCGATTTTGTTTGTTTGTTACCCAAACTTCTAACCTTGTAATTTGAACACGGCTTTTAATTAAAGGATAGCCTTTTAACGAAGCATCGTATTTATCTCTAAAATATTGCGAAAGAAAGAAATGTCGGTCATTATCATAATCCAGAGCATATAAATCAAAATTCTGAACTGTTCCGCCACCTTCTGCAACTATACTCTTTGTTTGTGACTTCTGTTCTGAGAAAACTCCGGTAACGGTTGTTTTTCCAAATTGTAATTGTGCTTTTACACCAAATAAACTCTGAGCTCCACGAATTAGGGAACTATTTAAAGGCATACTAACGTTACCAACTTCTACTTTTTGAATAATATCATCTTCTGATGGGGTGTAGGCTAGTTTAAATAAGTTTTGAAACGCAAATGTAGATTGTGTGTCATAATTAGCATTTACTTCTAATCGTGTACCCACTTTACCCATTAAGCTCATACTGATTCGCTGATCAAAGTCAAAAGTTAGACTTGATCTGTTTCTTGGAGAAAATGCAGGATTATCTTGTTTTGTATATCGAATACCTAAGTCCATTTCTACAGATCCGGTAGGTTTTACATCGATTGTATTACTACCAAAAATACTTTCAAAAAGGCTTGAATTGATATAATATCTTGGCAGCAAATCTTTTTTTGCAGCCTCACTCCCAGACTTTTTACCATCGATAGCATCCGATTTTTTTCTGAAATAATCTCTTCTGGATTCTTTCAAAACTAAATCTTCGTATTCTTTTGGTGTTAAGATTATAGGATAATTTATAGAAAAGCCATCTACAGAATTGGTATAAATATATCGATCTGTAATTGGGTCGTACTTGTAAGCCGAAAGTATACTTGGAGGATCTTCAAGCTCTACTTTACCTGTAGAGAATTGAGTTTTAGTTGTATCTTGAACTGCTGGATTTACTTGCGCACGCAAAACATTACCGCAAAACAATATCAGTAAAAAAATACAAATTTTACGCATACAATTCGTTTATATAAAGTTGTGTTTATAGGCTTTTTAACGCTTTTTTGATGATTGTCTCTACTGTAGCTTCAGGATCTTCTTTAACGATCTTTTCAACTACTTTTTCTGAAGTTTTTCGAACAAAACCTAAAACTTCCAAAGCAGATAACGCTTCATCTCGATTTGTATTGTTTTGAACTACCGAAACTTCATCTAAATCGTACAACTTTAACACTTTTTCTTTTAGATCCAGTATAACTCTTTGCGCTGTTTTGTTTCCAATTCCTTTTATAGATTGTATAACGCCTACGTCTCCAGAGGCAATAGCGTTGATAATTTGCCTTGGTTCTATGGATGATAACATTGTTCTGGCAATATTTGCTCCAATTCCTGAAACAGATAACAACATTCTAAATATTTCTCGTTCTGATTTTTCTACAAATCCAAATAAAGTATGCGCATCTTCCTTAATTAGAAGATGCGTATACAGTTTTATAAAATCAGCATTAGGAAGTAATGAAAAGGTATGTAGAGATATATTTACATGGTATCCTACTCCACCACAGTCAATTACAACTTCAGTGGGGTTTTTTTCCACTAATTTTCCTTGCAAATGTGCTATCATAATTTAATTTAAGGACCCAAATATAAGGATATTGCAATAAAAATACGACAAAATTATTGTTAATTAAAAATATCCCTATTCTTTAGCCAGTTTATTTTTTTTATTTTCTTTTTCCTGAGCATCAATTACTGCAATTGCCGCCATATTTACCATTTCTTCTACGCTGGCGCCTAATTGAAAAATGTGAACCGGTTTGCCCATACCCATCATAATTGGACCAATAGAATTTACTTTGTATAATTCTTTTAGCAATTTATAAGTAATATTTGCCGATTCTAAATTAGGGAAAATCAATGTATTAACTTTTTTACCTGCCAGTTTAGAGAAAGGGAATTTTTCCTGAAGCATTTCCGGATTCAAAGCAAAATCTGCCTGAATTTCACCGTCAACAATCAATTCAGGATGATTTTTATGTAAATATGCTACAGCATCTCTAACTTTTGCCGCTCCAGGGCTTGTAGATGATCCAAAGTTTGAGAATGAAACCATTGCAATAACCGGTTCAACACCAAACATTTTGGCAGTTTTAGCCGTCATAATTGCAATATTTACCAAATCTTCAGAAGTTGGATTTATGTTTATCGCCGTATCTGACAAAAACATTGGCCCGCGAGATGTTAACATCATATTTGCAGTTGCCACAAGTGACGCTCCGTGTGCTTTATCAATTAATTGTAACATTGGTTTTACAACACTTGGATAACTTCTTGTATGACCTGTAACTAAGGCATCTGCTTCGCCTGAGTTTACCATCATTGCGGCAAAATAGTTTCTCTCGCGCATGAATTTTTGAGAATCAAGTAACGAAACTCCTCTTCTTTCTCTTGTTTCCCAATATGCAGTTGCAAATTTATTACGTCTTGCAGCTTCTTCATTGGTTTTAGGATCGATGATTTCAAGTTCAGCATCAAAACCTAATTCTTTTTTAAGCCCTAAGATTACATCTTTATCACCTAATAAAATCGGAAAACCAATACCGTCCTCATAAACAATCTGAGCTGCTTTTAGTACATTTAATTGATCTGCCTCTGCAAAAACAATTCGTTTAGGATCCATTTTTGCACGGTTTGTCATTAAACGCACCATTTTATTATCATTCCCCATACGTTCACGAAGCACATCTTCATAAGCTGCCCAGTCTGTAATAGGACTTTTTGCAACCCCAGAGTCCATTGCAGCTTTTGCAACAGCAGGCGCTACAATAGTAATTAAACGCGGGTCAAACGGTTTAGGAATAATATATTCCTGACCAAAACCTAATTTTGTTGCTCCATAAGCTACGTTAACCTGCTCTGGAACTGGTTCTTTAGCCAAAATAGCCAACGCTTTTACCGCCGCCATTTTCATAGCTTCGTTAATTTTTGTAGCTCTTACGTCTAAAGCTCCTCTAAAAATATATGGAAAACCTAAAACATTATTAACCTGATTAGGAAAGTCAGAACGTCCTGTAGCCATAATAACGTCTTTACGCGTTTCTACAGCTAAATTATAATCGATTTCAGGATTTGGATTTGCCATTGCAAAAACAATCGGATTGTCTTTCATTGTTAATAGCATTTCTGGCGAAAGAATATCTCCCGAAGATAAACCAATAAATACATCGGCACCTTTTACAGCTTCTGACAACTCAATTTTAGCGCCATCAACAGCGTATTTTAATTGTAAATCTGATAGTGCAGGATTGCCTTTTGTTAAAAGTCCTTTACTGTTAAACATCATTATATTTTCGACTTTTACGCCTAATAAAACATATAAATCTGTACAAGCTATCGCAGCAGAACCTGCTCCGGAAACTACCATTTTTACATCTTCTGCTTTTTTTCCTGCTAATTCAAGCGCGTTGATCAAAGCTGCCGAAGAAATAATTGCCGTACCATGCTGATCATCGTGCATTACCGGAATATCTAATTCTTCAACCAGTCTTCTTTCGATTTCAAAAGATTCCGGTGCTTTAATATCTTCCAGATTTATACCTCCAAAAGTTGGTGCGATATTTTTTACCGTCTGGATAAACTCTTCAATATCTTTTGTTCCAATTTCGATATCAAAAACATCGATATCCGAAAATATTTTAAACAATAAACCTTTTCCTTCCATAACTGGTTTAGAAGCCTCAGGACCAATATCCCCAAGTCCTAAAACAGCAGTACCGTTTGAGATAACGGCAACTAAATTTCCTTTTGCTGTATATTTGTAAACGTCTTCTACGTTTGCTGCAATTTCTAAACATGGCTCGGCAACACCCGGCGAATAAGCCAAAGATAAATCTCTTTGCGTTGCATATTTTTTTGTTGGAACTACCTGAATTTTTCCTGGAGTTGGTTCTGAATGGTACAGTAACGCCTCTCTTCTTTTACTCTCTTTGTTCATTGTTTTTTTGCTTTTATTCTAGCTTACAAAGATATAAGTCTTCACTTAAAATGGCGTATTTTTTAGCTTTCTTTTGTTAAAAAGAAAATTCAGATAATAAAAAAATAGTCCAAATTATCCTGGACTATTTAATAAAAGACTGTTTTTTTGATTTTTTTACTGTGAGATATAAGAATTTAAATGATTAATTGTGTCTTTCTGAATTTCTATAATTGCCTTAACAACATCGCTTATAGAAATTATTCCAACTACAATTTCGTTTTCTAAAACAGGTAAATGTCTGATTCTTTTTGTACTCATAAGTTCCATACAATCTTCGATATTGTTTGAAAGCTTAACAGAAAAGACAGTACTTTCCATGATTTCGTGAACAAAAGTTTCTTTGGATGATTTGTCTTTTAAAACAATTTTTCGGGCATAATCCCTTTCAGACAAAATACCTTTTAAATCAGATCCGTCTATTACAAGAATTGCTCCGATATTTTTATCACCCATTACTTTCAATGCCTCATAAACAGTTGTTGTTGAGCGCACTGAAAAAACATTTCTTCCTTTTGCATTTAATATTTGTTCTACAGTCATATCTGAAAAATTTTAGTCCTATAAAGTTAAAAAAAAATGAGAATACACAATAACGAAATCGATTTTTTAAAACTTAACGTGCTCATTTTAAATATAATAGGTCAAAATTTAATTTAAAGAAATTTTACTTTAAAAAAATGAATGAATTTTAATACTTTTTTGCGAAAAGCGCAGGGTTTTTGATGGTTTTAGATTTATTATAAATAAAAAAGATTTTCTACGACAAACCCGACAGGTTTTAAAAACCTGTCGGGTTTAGGAACGATTGTTTTTTATCACGATTTGCGGTTATGATTGCGAAGACGGATTAAAATCCATCCCTACAATATAATCCGTTTCTCCGAAACTCTTTATAAAATTCCGTAGGAATGATCTATTTTGTAGCAAGGGATTTTAATCCCTTGAAACGGCAAAGTAACCCCAATTTTTGTCATTGCGAGGAACGAAGCAACCACACTAACAAAACACAAATTGATTTAGCAAACGAGATTGCTTCGTTCCTCGCAATGACATATAAAACCGACAAGTTTTAAAGACGATTGTTTCTATTTGTCATTTCGACGGAGGAGAAATCTTCGCAAGTAGCTCTATAAAGTATTTCTAAGCTTTGTCGAATTTTATCGCGAAGATTTCTCCTTGCGTCGAAATGACAAGATTGCGATTGTGATTATGAAGCGTTATTGATTTTTAGAAAATATTTTACTTATTAAGATACTTGGATTTATTTTCAATGATTCAGCTATTGTAAAAAGCAAACTAATAGTAATATTTTGTTCTCCTTTTTCAATTCGATAAATAGTTTTTCTATCAACATTGCACAATATTGCCAATTGTTGTTGCGCAATTTTTTCTTTTATTCTAAGTTCCTTGATCAGTAATCCTAATCGAACAATCTCTAACTTGTATCTATCATTTTCCACAAATCAAATCTATTAAACTATTAGAAAAAAAGAATAGACATATATGCCCCATTTAAAATATAAGACTATATTTACAAAAAATATTATATCATGGAATCAAATGAAATTAAAAATTTAGAACGCCTAAAAAAAATATCTGCCTTATATTTCAGCACTTTAAAACCGTCTAATGATAAAAAAGGAGGTTATACGGCTCAAATGAAGCTGGCAAATTATTCTGAACTTGGTTGTGTTATTGCCGAAACCATAAAATTATGTATTATAGCTCTTGATCAAGACGCTCATAAAGTTTCAGAAATAAACAAAACTCAACCTATTAATGTATCGCTCATTTTAGAAATGGTTCTTGAAATGTTTCCTTCGGATGAATTTGAGGTATTAGATGAAATTAATCGAATGTTTGTTTCAGATTTTCAAAGCGTTACTCAATAAGATTTTTTATCATTACTATTTTGTCATTGCGAGGAACGAAGCAACCACACTAACAAAACAAAAATTGATTTAGCAAATGAGATTGCTTCGTTCCTCGCAATGACACGATTGTGGTTATAAACAAAAAATCCCTTTTCTAAAATTTAGAAAAGGGATTAAAATTAAATAAAAATGAAAATTATAAGTAGGTAATTATAAATTCGCTTCTTCTGTTTTGTTGATGTTCTTTTTCGGTACATTTTACGCCATCGGCACAACGGTTTACTAATTGTGTTTCTCCGTATCCTTTTGCATTTAATCTATTACCGTCAATTCCTTTTTGTATTAACCAATTTTTGGTCGATTGTGCTCTTTTCTCTGATAAAATCATATTATTTTCAGCAGATTGTCGGCTGTCTGTGTGTGAACGAATATCTAATTTTAAGGTTGGATATTGGTTTAAAATATCTACAATTTTCATTAAATCCGGTTCTGAGCTTTTTTTGATTGTTGCTTTTCCTAAATCAAAAAAGTTCATCGGAATATGTAGCAGTTTTGCTAAATCTGTTCCTACTTTTATCGATTTAATGATTACCGGATTAACTTTTGTCGCTTTTACCACAATTGTTTTTGCTACTAAAGGTGTAAATTTCTTTTGAATAGCAATTGGTAATGTCGTTTTTCCTGAAAGTCTTTTTATCGCTAATGGAATTTCTTTTATTTCATAATCTGTTTTAGATGTTTTTATGAAATATTTTTTACCGCATTTTATATTTGGAAAAATATAGTTTCCGTTTTGATCCGAAACAGCTTCTGATATAAATTGAGAAGCTTCATTAAACAATGATAAGGTTACGTTTGGCAGTGTTTCATTTGTTTCTGTATCTGTCACGGTTCCCATTAAATCCTGTTCGCAAATAAGTTTTCGTATTTCTGTAAAACGATAAACATCATCAAGTCCGTGTCCATTTTCTCTATTTGAAGAAAAGAAACCGTTTCTGTTTTTACTATTAATTATAAAAGCAAAATCGTCTTGTTTACTATTTATTCGTTCTCCCAAATTTTGTACCTCATCATAAGAACCGTCGTTATTTATTTTTGAGACAAAAACATCAAGTCCGCCCAAACCCGGTCTTCCATCACTTGCAAAATAAATTTCATTATCATTTGATATAAACGGAAATGTTTCTCTGCCTTCGGTATTAATTTCTGCGCCTAAATTTTCTGGTTTTCCATAAGTGCCATCGGAGTTTATACTTACTTTAAACAAATCAGACTGCCCAAGGGATCCCGGCATATCAGACGCAAAATACAATGTTTTTTCATCTGGACTTAAAGCCGGATGCGCCACACTATATTGATCACTATTAAAAGGAAGTTCCTGAATACTGCCCCATTCTTCATTAATAAAGATTGCTTTATAGAGTTTTAAAAGTGTAATCTTATTTTCGCTTTGTCCTTTTTTACCGTTTATCGAATTGTTTTTGGTAAAATACATTGTTTTTCCATCTTTTGTAAAAACAGGCGTCGATTCATTAAATCTTGTTTTTAAATCTTTTTTATGAAAAAATACTGGTATACCAATACTTCCGTCTGGCATTAAATCGACAGCATACAAAGCCGAAATGGGTTTGTTTGTCCACTTAAAATTTCTTTTTACAATTGATCCCGTATCTCTGGCTGATGTAAAAACCAGTTTATTGTCTAAAAGTACGCTTCCATAATCAGAGTCTTTAGAATTAATTCCGGCATCGGCAATTTCATATCGGCCTGAATTTATTTTAATATCATCTAAATAATTTCTGTTTTTTTTGAATATAATTCCTCTTTTATCCAAAGGGGCTTTTTCGCTAAAAAGATCTAAAATTTCATCAGACTTACTATAATTTCCGGCTGATTTTAAGCATTGAGAATATCGGTATAAATACTCTGCTTCCTGATTTCGATTCAGTGCAAACAATTCTTCATAGCTTTTTAAGGCTTGTGCCAAATCTCCCGTAAAATAATACGAGTTACCCAGTTTTTGAAGTATGTTTTCGTCTCTATAGCCTTTTTTTATTGCATTTTCGTATAATTTTATTGCATCGGCATAAGCATAATTATCATACTTTTTATCTGCATTTTTTGCATTAGAATCCTGAGCATTTACAGTAATAGAAAAGCAAAAAAACAAAAAGCTGTAAGCTAAATTTTTAATCTTCATATTTAAATTAATTAAAAGAATCTTGGTGATGTCATTCTATTATAATTATTAAAAAAGTCAAAACGTAAGAAAATCTCGTGCGATCCTGAATTGTATTTTCTTAGATTGGTAGTTTCATGATCGTAACCATAACCAATATACAAACCATTTGTAACCTGAAAACCTGCCAATGCACTTACCGAAGCGCTCCAGCGATAGGCAAGACCAACCACAAATTTATCATTGAACATAAAATTTCCTGAAACATCAACCTGCAAAGGTGCTCCTTCGACCATTTTGGTTAATATGGCCGGTTTGAATTTTATATATTCTAAATGATCTAAATTAAATACATAACCTGCCATAAAATAATAGTTGATTTTTTCTTTAAAAATGGCAACATCATCATCACTATAGCGATTTGTTTGTATGAAATTAGGAACTGATAATCCTAAATATGCTTTGTCTGAATGCCAGTAAATACCTGCTCCGACATTTGGTGTAAATTTATTTTGTAAATCCTGAAACTGCGGATCATCCTGATTTTCAAAACTTAATTTATTTACATCTAAATTGAAAAGATTCGCCGTTGCTTTTATTCCAAACGAAAGCTTAAATGATTCAGAAGTTGGAATACTATACGAGAAATCAGCCGATAAAGTATTTTCGTTTGTTGGTCCGATTTTATCATTTACCAACGAAACACCTAATCCTAATTTTTTATTATTTAAAGGTGTATTTACAGAAAAAGTACTTGTTTCAGGAGCGCCATCAAGCCCAACCCATTGCGTACGATACAAACCAAAAACACTTAAAACACCACGCGAACCCGCATAAGCCGGATTAATTTCGATGGTATTATACATGTATTGCGTAAATTGAGCATCTTGCTGTGCGGAACACACTGCTGAGAAAAACACAAAAACTAAAATTAATTTTTTCATTTAATAAGTTTTAAAAGCGGTTTGGCTAAAAAACTAAACCGCATTTTTTTTTATTTATTGATATATAAGTAACCTGATTTTTCATGCTGATTTGATTCGCTGTCTCTATATTTTAAAATGTAGAAATAGGTTCCAACCGGCAATCCATCTGATTGTTTAATTGTTGCACGACCTGCTGAATATCCAACAAAAGCTCTGTCTTCATTATTATAATGATCGATATCAAATACTAAAACTCCCCAGCGATTGTATATTTCAACAGTATTATCAGGATAACATTCTAATCCTCGAATGTAGAATCTTTCATTTTTACTATCTCCGTTTGGAGAGAAAGCATTCAGCACTTCTATCTGACAGCCGTTTAAAGGTAAAACTGTTGGCTTATCTTCTGTATTATTTGTATTGTCTGATTTATCCTCGACAACAACTCCTCTTTCACTGCGTCCTTTTACAGTTGCCTGATTGCTTACGCTTCCTAAATTGATATCTGTTTGGGTAATTTTATATTGAGCTGTAATACTATTTTCATCAGATTCGTTTACGGCTAAATCAATTTCCTGTCCTGAAACCACAATTCCCGGTAAAAGATCTGTTACCATAATTTTTACTAATGGAACATTTCCGGTATTGGTTATTTTAAATTTATAAGCAATCGTTTCTCCAGCATTTGCATATCCGTCTCTATTTTCATCATTGAAAGTTGCTGTTTTAATAATTGCAATTGCGGGAACTTCGACAAAAACATTTAATGTAGCAGTACTGCAATTTGATGCATTTGCTTTTTCACAAATTTGATACGCTAATGTGTAACTTCCTCCCGGTGTATTTGGTAATACATTTACGGTTCCATCTGAATTAAATTCAAAATAAGGATTTGGAGTATTTGAAATTATTACATCTGATGCACTTACCGGCAATCCGTTTAATAAATCATTTGCCAAAACATTTATAAATTCTAATTGACCGTTAATTCCGTCAACTAAAACATCTGTATCATTACTCGCAAAAATTGGCTGCATTGGAGTAATTGGTATAACTGCATTTACTTTAACACGCACAATTGCCTGACTACAATTTGTGGCGTTTAGTTTCTCACAAATTTGATAAGTCAGTTCATAAGTTCCTGCAGGTGCGTTTGCTCCTAATCTTACCGTTCCGTCAGTATTCACTGTTAAGAAACCTGTTGGATCTGCCGTTACTATCGTAAGGTTCAAATCATTTGGTACAACTGGCAATCCACTATTAGTATCATTATCAAAAACATTCAAAAGAACTTGCGTCTGTTTTCCTTCAACTACTGAAGGAATTAAATCCGGGTTTGCATGAAGATCTCCGTTTGTTACAACAATTATAGACGTAGCACTATCACAATTTGTTGGATTGTTGATCTCACAAATTTTGTATTCTACATTATAATTTCCTGCCGGAGTATTTGCAGGAACCGTTACTGTTCCGTCTGCATTTAAAATAAATCCTGTTGGAACGGTAATGCCTGAAAGTTTTACATCTCCCAGATTTGTTCCGATAACAACCGGTAATCCGTTTAAAGTATCATTTGTAACTAATGATTCTGTTTTTCCGCCAACAACGCCATTGATAATTGTTGTTGTAGTATCTTCAACTGCATTGATAACCGGCGCGTTTACTATTACTTTTATAGTTGCTGAACTACAATTTGTTGGGTTCAGTTTTTCGCAAATTTGATACACAATTTCATAGTTTCCTGCAGGTGCGTTTGCCCCGATAGCTACTGTTCCGTCAGGGTTTAAGGTTAAAATTCCTGTTGGATCTGCAGTTACTATTGAAAGATTTACATCATTTGGTACAACAGCGATTCCATTATTGGTATCGTTATCAAAAACATTCACAACAGTTTGTGGTTGGTTTGTTGCAATTACCGAAGGAATTACATCAGGATTTGCAATTAAAACGCCTCCGTTAACCACAATTATTGAAGTCGCACTATCACAATTCGTTGGATTATTGATCTCACAAATTTTGTATTCTACATTATAATTTCCTGCCGGAGTATTTGCAGGAACCGTTACTGTTCCGTCTGCATTTAAAATAAATCCTGTTGGAAGTGTTACTCCTGTTAGGTTTACGTCTCCCGGATTTGTTCCGATAACAACAGGTAATCCGTTTAACGTATCATTTGCAACTAACGATTCTGTTTTCCCGCCAACAACTCCGTTGATAATTGTTGTTGTAGTATCTTCAACTGCGTTGATGATTCCTGCTTTAACTTCTACTTTTATTGAAGCCGAACTACAATTTGTTGTGTTTACTTTCTCGCAGATTTGATATACAATTTCATAGTTTCCTGCTGGTGCGTTTGCTCCTACAGTTACTGTTCCGTCAGGGTTTAAGGTTAAAATTCCTGTTGGATCTGCAGTGACTATTGAAAGGTTTACATCATTTGGTACAACAGCGATTCCATTATTGGTATCGTTATCAAAAACATTCACAACAGTTTGTGGTTGGTTTGTTGCAACTACCGAAGGAATTACATCAGGATTTGCAATTAAAACGCCTCCATTAACCACAATTATTGAAGTTGCACTATCACAATTTGTTGGATTATTGATCTCACAAATTTTGTATTCTACATTATAATTTCCTGCCGGAGTATTTGCAGGAACCGTTACTGTTCCGTCTGCATTTAAAATAAATCCTGTTGGAACTGTTACTCCTGTTAGTTTTACGTCTCCCGGATTTGTTCCGATAACTACAGGATTTCCGTTTAAAGTATCATTTGCAACTAACGATTCAGTTTTTCCGCCAACAACGCCATTGATAATTGTTGTTGTAGTATCTTCAACTGCATTGATAACCGGAGCGTTTACTGTTACTTTTATAGTTGCTGAACTGCAATTTGTCGGGTTTAATTTTTCGCAGATTTGATAAGTCAATTCGTAGTTTCCTGCTGGTGCATTTGCTCCTACAGTTACTGTTCCGTCAGGATTTAAGGTTAAAATTCCTGTTGGATCTGCAACAGTTTGTGTCAGGTTCATATCATTTGCAATAACTGGTAATCCGTTATTGGTATCGTTGTCAAAAACATTCACAATAGTTTGTGGCAGATTTGTTGCAACTACCGAAGGAATTACATCTGGATTTGCAATTAAAACGCCTCCGTTAACCACAATTATTGAAGTCGCACTATCACAATTTGTTGGATTGTTGATCTCACAAATTTTGTATTCTACATTATAATTTCCTGTCGGAGTATTTGCCGGAACCGTTACTGTTCCGTCTGCATTTAAAATAAATCCTGTTGGAAGTGTTACTCCTGTTAGTTTTACGTCTCCTGGATTTGTTCCGATAACAACCGGTAATCCGTTTAAAGTATCATTTGCAACTAACGGTTCTGTTTTTCCGCCAACAACTCCATTGATAATTGTTGTTGTAGTATCTTCAACTGCATTGATAACTGGAGCGTTTACTGTTACTTTTATAGTTGCTGAACTGCAATTTGTCGGGTTTAATTTCTCACAAATTTGATAAGTCAATTCATAGTTTCCTGCTGGTGCGTTTGCTCCTACAGTTACCGTTCCGTCAGGGTTTAAGGTTAAAATTCCTGTTGGATCCGGAGTTACTATTGAAAGATTTACATCATTTGGTACAACAGCGATTCCGTTATTGGTATCGTTATCAAAAACATTCACAATAGTTTGTTGCAGATTTGTTGTAACTACCGAAGGAATTACATCAGGATTTGCCTGAAGTAGTCCGCCTGTAACTGGAATAATACTTATTACAACATCGCAGTTTGTTGGATTGGTAATTTCACAGATACTGTATTCTACATTATAATTTCCTGCCGGAGTGTTCGCTACAATTGTTACTGTTCCATTCGCGTTTAATGTCAATCCTGTTGGAACTGTGATGCCTGTTAGTTTTACTTCTCCCGGATTTGTTCCGATAACTACAGGAGTTCCATTTAAGGTATCGTTTGCTGTTAGTGAAATTGTTGTGCCGCCGGTATTTCCGTTAACTTCTGTTGTAGTTTCTGTTACAGCGTCAATTGTTGGTTTTCCAACTGTAACTACTGAAATTACTGTGTCGCAGTTTGTTGGATTGGTAATTTCACAGATACTGTATTCTACATTATAATTTCCTGCCGGAGTGTTCGCTACAATTGTTACTGTTCCATTCGCGTTTAATGTTAATCCTGTTGGAACTGTGATGCCTGTTAATTTTACTTCTCCCTGATTTGTTCCAATTACAACCGGACTTCCGTTTAAGGTATCGTTGGCTGTTAATGAAGTTGTTGTTCCTCCAGTATTTCCGTTAACTTCTGTTGTAGTTTCTGTTACTGCATCAATTGTTGGTTTTCCAACTACAATTACTGAAATTACTGTATCGCAGTTCGTTGGATTGGTAATTTCGCAGATGCTGTATTCTATGTTATAATTTCCCGCCGGAGTATTTGCTGCAATAGTTACTGTTCCGTTTGCGTTTAGTGTCAATCCTGTTGGAACTGTAATACCCGTTAGTTTTACTTCTCCCGGATTTGTTCCGATAACTACAGGAGTTCCGTTTAAGGTATCGTTTGTAATTAGTGATTCTGTTGTTGTTCCTCCAGTATTTCCGTTAACTTCTGTTGTCGTTTCTGTTACCGCATCGATTGTTGGTTTTCCAGCTACAATTACTGAAATTACTGTATCGCAGTTTGTTGGATTGGTGATTTCGCAGATACTGTATTCTACGTTATAATTTCCTGCCGGAGTATTTGCTGCAATAGTTACTGTTCCGTTTGCGTTTAGTGTCAATCCTGTTGGAACTGTAATACCCGTTAGTTTTACTTCACCGGGATTTGTTCCGATAACTACAGGATTTCCGTTTAAGGTATCGTTGGCTGTTAATGAAGTTGTTGTGCCTCCAATATTTCCGTTAACTTCTGTTGTCGTTTCTGTTACTGCATCAATTGTTGGTTTTCCAACTACAATTACTGAAATTACTGTATCGCAGTTTGTTGGATTAGTGATTTCGCAGATACTGTATTCTACGTTATAATTTGCTGCAGGAGTATTTGCTGCAACAGTTACTGTTCCGTTTGCGTTTAGTGTCAATCCTGTTGGAACCGTGATGCCTGTTAATTTTACTTCACCCGGATTTGTTCCGATAACTACAGGAGTTCCGTTTAAAGTATCGTTTGCAGTTAATGAGATTGTGGTGCCGCCTGTGATTCCGTTAACTTCTGTTGTCGTTTCGGTAACCGCATCTATTGTTGGTGTTCCAACTACAATTACTGAAATTACTGTATCGCAGTTTGTTGGGTTGGTGATTTCGCAGATACTGTATTCTACGTTATAATTTGCTGTAGGAGTATTTGCTGCAACAGTTACTGTTCCGTTTGCGTTTAGTGTCAATCCTGTCGGAACTGTAATACCTGTTAGTTTTACTTCTCCCGGATTTGTTCCAATTACAACCGGAGTTCCGTTTAAGGTATCGTTTGTAATTAGTGATTCTGTTGTTGTGCCTCCAATATTTCCGTTAACTTCTGTTGTAGTTTCTGTTACAGCGTCAATTGTTGGTTTTCCAACTGTAACTACTGAAATTACTGTGTCGCAGTTTGTTGGATTGGTAATTTCGCAGATGCTGTATTCTACGTTATAATTTCCTGCCGGAGTATTTGCTGCAACAGTTATTGTTCCGTTTGCGTTTAGTGTTAAACCTGCTTGGACTATGATGCCTGTTAATTTTACTTCACCGGGATTTGTTCCAATTACAACAGGATTTCCGTTTAAGGTATCGTTAGCAGTTAATGAAGTTGTTGTTCCTCCAGTATTTCCGTTAACTTCTGTTGTCGTTTCTGTTACCGCATCGATTGTTGGTTTTCCAACTGTAACTACTGAAATTACTGTATCGCAGTTTGTTGGATTGGTAATTTCGCAGATGCTGTATTCTACATTGTAGTTTCCTGCCGGAGTATTTGCTGCAACAGTTATTGTTCCGTTTGCGTTTAGTGTCAATCCTGTTGGAACTGTGATGCCTGTTAATTTTACTTCACCGGGATTTGTTCCGATAACTATAGGATTTCCGTTTAAGGTATCGTTTGTAATTAGTGATTCTGTTGTTGTGCCTCCAGTATTTCCGTTGATTGATGTTGCAGTTTCTGTTACTGCATCAATTGTTGGTTTTCCAACTACAATTACTGAAATTACTGTGTCGCAGTTTGTTGGATTGGTAATTTCGCAGATGCTGTATTCTACATTGTAGTTTCCTGCCGGAGTATTTGCTGCAACAGTTATTGTTCCGTTTGGGTTTAGTGTCAATCCTGTTGGAACTGTGATGCCTGTTAATTTTACTTCTCCCAGATTTGTTCCGATAACTACAGGATTTCCGTTTAAGGTATCGTTAGCAGTTAATGAAATTGTGGTGCCGCCGGTATTTCCGTTGATTGATGTTGTCGTTTCTGTTACCGCATTTATTGTTGGAACAACAACTGTTATTTTAACTGAAGCTGTACTGCAATTAGTGCTATTTGATTTTTCACAGATTGTATAATCGAATGAGTAAGTTCCCGCAGGAGTTTGTGGATTAACTGTTACTGATCCAGTAGTTGCATTAAAATTTAAAACCGATGGTAAAGTACTTGTTAAAGTAAGATTTATATCACTTGCAATTACATTATTACAATTTAAAAGATCATTACTTAATACGTTTGAAACAGTAGTTCCTCCTGTATATCCATTTAATGATAATACAATATCATCATTTGCTTTAATTGGACCTACTACTTTAACTGTTTGAGAACAGGTTTGTGTGTTTCCTGCTGTGTCTTTAGCAGTCCAGGTTACGGTTGTAACACCAATTGGAAAACTTGATGGCGCATCGTTGGTTACTGTTATTGTGCCTGTGCAATTGTCCGTCGTTGTTGGTGTTCCCAAGACAACTCCTGTAGCAGTACATGAATTGGTATCGGCTACAGTCGTAACATTTGATGGGCACGTAATTGTTGGTTTTTGGGTATCGTTTATTGTTACTGTTTGGCTACAGGTTTGCGTATTTCCTGCTGTATCTTTAGCAGTCCAGGTTACGGTTGTAACACCAATTGGAAAGCTTGATGGCGCATCGTTGGTAACTGTTATTGTGCCTGTGCAATTGTCCGTTGTTGCTGGTGTTCCCAAAACAATTCCTGTAGCAGTACATGAATTGGTATCGGCTACAGCCGTAACATTTGCTGGACACGTAATTGTTGGTTTTTGGGTATCGTTTACTGTTACTGTTTGGGTACAGGTTTGTGTGTTCCCTGCTGTATCTTTAGCAGTCCAGATTACGGTTGTAACACCAATTGGAAAGCTTGATGGCGCATCGTTGGTTACTGTTATTGTGCCTGTGCAATTGTCCGTTGTTGCTGGTGTTCCTAAAATTACTCCTGTAGCAGTACATGAATTGGTATCGGCTACAGCCGTAACATTTGATGGGCACGTAATTGTTGGTTTTTGGGTATCGTTTACTGTTACTGTTTGGGTACAGGTTTGTGTGTTTCCCATACCATCTGTAGCTGTCCATGTTACTGTTGTAACTCCAATTGGAAAACTCGATGGTGCATTGTTTATTGTTGTTACTGTTCCACTACAGTTATCTGAAATTGTAGGCGTTCCTAAATTTACTCCAGTAGCAACGCATGAATTGGCATCGGCTACAGCCGTAACATTTGATGGACAAGTAATTGTTGGCTTTTGAGTATCATTTACAACATCAACTATATTACTCACAGATGAACAAGTAGTTGAAGCGTTTGTTCCTGTCACATAATAACCATTTCCAGCTACAAGACCTGTCCAGCTTAAAGCTGATCCTGTACCTGATTTTGCTGTTTGAACTGCCGTATTACCTGAATTATATAATTGATAATTGATTCCTGTTACTGAAGCTGTGGATGTAATGGTTCCATTTGCTCCAGGTGAAACGCAAATCATACTTCCTGTTAATGCAAGGGCTACAGGATTTGGTGTTGTAACAATATTTACTGTACCGCTTGTAGAAGAACAAGTAGTAGAAGTGTTTGTTGCAACTACATAATAACCGTTTCCAGCTGCAAGACCTGTCCAACTTAATGCTGATCCTGTACCTGATTTTGCCGTTTGAACTGCCGTATTACCTGAATTAAATAATTGGTAACTTATTCCTGTTTCTGAAGTTGAAGATGTGATGGTTCCGTTTCCACCAGGTGAAACACAAATTGAACTTCCTGTTAATATAAGAACTACAGGATTTGGCGTTGTTGTAATATTTACTGTACTGCTTGTAGAAGTACAAGTCGTAGAAGTATTTGTTGCAATCACATAATAACCATTTCCGGCTGCAAGACCTGTCCAGCTTAATGCTGATCCTGTACCTGATTTTGCTGTTTGAACTGCGGTATTACCTGAATTATATAACTGATAATTTATTCCCGTCGCCGAAGTTGAAGATGTAATGGTTCCGTTTCCGCCAGGCGAAACACAAATCGAACTTCCTGTTAATGTAAGTGCTACAGGATTTGGCGTTGTTGTAATATTTACTGTACCACTTGTAGAAGTACAAGTCGTAGAAGTATTTGTTGCAATCACATAATAACCATTTCCGGCTGCAAGACCTGTCCAGCTTAATGCTGATCCTGTACCTGATTTTGCTGTTTGAACTGCGGTATTACCTGAATTATATAATTGATAACTTATTCCTGTTTCTGAAGTTGAAGATGTAATGGTTCCGTTTCCACCCGGTGAAACACAAATGGTATTTCCGGTTAATGAAAGTATAGTTGGTAATGCATTAACAGTTACAAGGACAGAACTAGAGAAAGCTGCAGAACAAACTCCATTTTGAACTATAGCTCTAAAATAAGTACTGGTATTTAAGTTTCCAATAGTTGCTCCTGTTAACGTGGTTGAATTTCCTGCAATATCAACAGGGCTTGTAAATCCAGAATCGGTAGATTTCTGCCATTTTACAACTGTTCCTGTATTTCCGCTTAAAACTAAATTGGCTGGTGAAGTTCCCGCACAAATTGCCGGTACTGCTGCAATTGTTCCTCCAATTGAAGTGGCATTTACACTTAGTACTACATCTTTATCAACAGCACTTGTACAGTTTGGTGTTGTACTTGTTGTTGTAATTCCTGTTATTTTTAATATTTTTCCATCATTGGCAGCTGTTAAAACTGCAGAATCAAATCCGCTCGCACCTGATGCATTTGCGATTACTCCCGTAACCGGGGTTTGAGATACTCCATCTATAGAATAAACAATAGTAGATGTACTATTGGCCAATAAACCTGTTAAGTTTATTCTTGCTGTAGAACCCACACAAACCGTAGCTGATTGTGCAGCTGTTGCTAATGTTGGTACCGGACTAATTGTAATTAAAACAGAAGCTGTATTTGCCGGTGTACATGAACCACTGGTTACGACTGCTCTATAATATTTATTTGCCGAAAGTGTACCCATTTGGGCACTTGTTAAAGTTGAGCCAGTGGCTGACAAAATATTATTGAAAGAGCTATTATCTGTTGATGACTGCCATTGAATTGTTCCTGTATAACCATTTAAAGTTAAATCTGCGGGAGATGACCCTGAACAAATTGTTTGTGCTGAAGATACTGTTCCGGCAACCGATCCATTACCTACAATTACTGAAATCACATTAGATGATGTTGCTCCAACTCCGCATGAATTGAAAGACCAAACTTTGAAATAATATGTTTGTCCGGAAGTTAAACCTGTAACATTATACGAAGTGGCAGAGGTAAGATCCCTTCCATCAAAATTACCTACATGGCTGGTAAATCCTGAATTTGTAGAAACTGATAATCCATAGGATGAAGCATTAGGTACTGCATTCCAGTTTGCTGTAAAACTATTACATGTTACGGCCGTTGCAGCTGTAGCGGTTGGTGTACTTGCAGTTCCAAAAATTATAGACACTACATTACTTGTGTTTTTACAGGTTGCTGATGTTACTTCTCTTCTATAATATGCTGTTGTACTTGTGCTAGGCGGATCATAACTTAAACCGGTAGCTCCTGAAATAGGATTAAAAGTTACATTATCTAAACTACTGTACCATTGATATGTTAATGTAGTTGTACCACCTGTTGCAGTTGATCCAACAATATTACCCGGATCATTTGGACTTGTACAAAATGAAGATGGCGAAGGTGCAGTAATTGTATTATTAGCTATTGGCGTATAAGTATTGTACGTTATTGTAGAAGAATTAGATGTCTTATTATACGTATCATTAAACGTATAATTAATGGCAACCGGACCAACTACTGTATTGTTTAAAGGCGTGAAAGTAACATTGCCTGTTGATGAATCATATGTAAATGTTCCTTTTCCGGCAACTGTATTTGATGTTTGAATACCTGCTGTAGCAGTATCTAAATCTACAGTAGATTTATTAATTGTTCCTAATGTATTAACAGTACCATTATCATTTGCAGTAATGTCTCCAGAAGTCGCAGGCAAACCAACACAACCTATTAAAGAATCGGCATTGGCTACCGGTGTTAAAAGTGTTGACTGATCTACTGTGATATTTAAATTACGAATTTCATGAAAATTATTTGACCCTCCTGTCGAAGAAGAAATTGCAAATTTTAAATTTGAAGGTGCTGTAGTTGTGTAGGCATAGTTATTAATAATTAAATCTCTTACACTTCCATGTGTTAGATAAACATTAATAAAAAAACCACCCCCTGAACGTGGTTTTAAAACTACTTCCATTTTTCTAAATCCGGCTTTAGTATTGTCAGTAGCTGTTCTGTCATTACCGGCAACATTAAACGGGGTTGCTAATGCTGTAGTTTGTACTGAAGTTAAATAAGCATAACCGGTAGTTCCTGTTCCTGCACCTCTTAAAGTAATATTACTGGGTAATACTGCTACTCCACCACTTTTTCCTTCATTATTTGCCGAATAATTTCCATATTCATCAATCCCAATTCCAAGATACCCCTTAGAGAAACCTGTTTCTGTATTTCTTTGTGCATAACCCAAAGAACCTCCAAAAGCACCAGTTGCAACTGGCGAAGCTGTGGCATCAAATAATATAAAAGCTATACCATCGGCACCATTTCCCCCATGAGTATAATATTCAAATGTAATTGTCATACCATAAGCAGACGGAAACGAATACATATCTGAGTATACAATACCTTTCTGACTTCCTTGGCTATTTGTAAGTCTTAAATAACCCGATCCTTCTAAATCAGTATATCCGTCTTTTGCTCCTGCCCCTGCTGTTAGAAATGCAACAGGACTCCCTCCAAACAAAACACCTGGTGCTGTCGAATTTTTAAATGACTGCGAATAAGGAAACTGAGCTCTGGTTTGAGTAGTGCTTAATAATAATAAAATAAAAAAAACTAGTTTAAATGAATTAAACTTGCTAAGAGTAAAGTTACGCATAGACAGCTATTGTTTGAATAATAGAAATATTAGGAGTTGAAAAAAGGAAAGTGTTTTTCAACATATATGACAGATACGATAAAAGAAAGGATATGGATTTGAAAAATCTCACAAAAGATTTTTCAACGTCTATAAAATAAAAAAGTAGTGTTCGGACCATAAGAATTATTAGGTTCAAGACGTACTGTTGTCTCTAGGTTAAATTAGTAATTTGGATGCGCGAAAATATACAAACACCTCTATACTAGCTAGTTTCGTCGACAAACTACCCGAAAAAACGTTTAACGGCACTTTTTATCGACAAAAATTAACCTAAGACCTTATAAAACTTAACTATTTGGCAATAATAACGCAGAAAATTCTTAAATTTTTATTGATTTATTAATGATTTAGAAATATACTAATGAATACACAAAAATATCTTACAAATCTATCTTCTAAAAAAACGCCTAAATAATTGAAATACAGGTTATTAATAAAGTATTCCTAATAGGAATAACTTATAAAAATCGCATAACCTTAAATAGTTTTTTTAAATTTAAATGGGAATAAATAAAGTAGCCCGAAGGAGAGAGGAATAGAAAAAAATATGATAAAAAAAAGAAGTAAATTCTTTAAAAAAGACAATATAAAATTATTCCAAAAATTTTATATTACGTTTTAAACCATCGAACTTTGTTCGTTTTATAGGTGAATTTTTAAAAACAATCCGAAAGGTTTCTTCTGTAATTTCTTCCCAATCTTTTTTGGTGAAAGAAAGTAAATCAGGGTTTGGATTAAATAATGGTTCTGAGTGAGGTTTTGAGAACCTATTCCACGGACAAACATCCTGACAAGTGTCACAGCCAAACATCCACTCATCAAACTTTCCTTTCATATCATACGGAATATTTTCTTTGAGTTCGATGGTGTAATAGGATATGCATTTGCTTCCATCTACAACATAAGGTGCAACTATCGCTTGTGTCGGACAAGCGTCGATACAAGCAGTGCATGAGCCGCAATGATCTGTTGTAGCGTGATCATATTCTAATTCTAAATCTAAAATTAATTCAGCAATAAAATAAAAAGAACCAACTCTCTGAGTTATTAAATTACTATTTTTTCCAATCCACCCCAAACCGCTTTTGGCGGCCCAGGCTTTATCTAAAACTGGGGCAGAATCAACAAATGCTCTACCCGCAACTTCTCCTATATTTTCCTGAATTGAAAAAAGTAATTCTTTTAACTTCTCTTTAATTACAAAATGATAATCCTGGCCGTAAGCGTATTTAGAGATTTTAAAACTTTCCTCAGTTTGAGATTCAGCAGGATAATAATTCAATAAAAGTGACACAACACTTTTAGCATCATCAACTAATAATGTTGGATCTAGTCGTTTGTCAAAATGGTTTTCCATGTATGACATTTGACCATGACTATTATTTTTAAGCCAGTTTTCAAGACGAGGTGCTTCTTCTTCTAAAAAACCAGCCTTCGAAATACCACAAGAAAGAAAGCCGAGTCTTTTAGATTCGGCTTTAATAAATTGCGTGTATTTTTCCTTATCAATCAACTTTAGTTATTATGCTTTTTAATCCACTCTGTAATATCATTTATATTCTGAATTTCAGTATCGGGAGAATTCATTCCAACATCATGGCCTTTACCTTCTCTAATTATCAATTTTGTCTCTACTCCTTTGTTTTTTAATTCGGTATAAAGATTTTGAGATTGACTTACATTAACCAAAGGATCCGCATCACCATGTATCAATAATGTCGGCATATTTGAGATATTTTTGAAAGGGCTTATTGCGACAAATGCGGGATTACTTCCATTTGCTTTGAATTTTGCTCCAGCCAATTTTTCAATAGTGCTTAAAAGACCATTCTTTTTAAGAAATTCTAATATTTCAGTAGAATCTAATCTTGAAGGTGCACAGAGTGCTGTTATAGATTTCATGCTTTTTTCAGTATATCCATATAATAATGCCAAATGCGCTCCTGCACTAATTCCAACAATATGATAACCCGTTTTAGCATAACCGTATTTTCCAGAAGCATCTGAAACATAACTAACCGCAGCTCCAATATCAGCTAATAAATCCTTCGCAGAAATCTTGTCGTTTATGTAACGATAATCAACATTAGCTACAACAAATCCTTTATTGCATATATCCTGAGCATGTTTACTAGTGTATTCAAGTCCGCCCATAGTCCAGGCTCCGCCATGAAGTAGTATAACAACAGGTACATTTTTTAAATCCCCGTCAGGAATATACAAATCTAAAACCTGTTGAGATGATTTTCCATAAGCAAGATGCGAAAAATACTTAGTTTGCCCAAAAGAACTGAAACAACTAAACAGCAATAATAAAATGAAATGCCTCATAGTATATTTTTAAAATAACCCGCCTTGAATATTGGTATTTATCTTCCCTAAATGTTTATAAGCTTTATCTGTAACTTCTCTTCCTCTTGGAGTTCGCATAATAAATCCTTCCTGAATCAGGAAAGGTTCATAAACTTCCTCTATGGTTTCGCTGCTTTCAGAAACTGCAGTTGCCAAAGTAGAAAGTCCTACAGGTCCGCCTTTGAATTTATTAATGATGGTTAACAATATTTTGTTATCCATTTCGTCAAGACCGTGTGCATCAACATGAAGTGCTTTTAATGCATAGCGTGCTATTTCAAGATCGATAGTTCCGTTTCCTTTTATTTGTGCAAAATCTCGCACTCTTCGTAACAATGCATTAGCAATACGAGGTGTACCACGACTACGACCGGCAATTTCGATAGCAGCATCTAATGAAATTGGCATTTTAAGTATAGAAGAACTTCTTTCGACAATAGTAGTTAAAAGTTCAGTTGTATAATATTGTAATCGGGATGAGATCCCAAAACGTGCACGCATTGGCGCCGTTAATAATCCTGAACGGGTTGTTGCGCCAATTAAAGTAAAAGGATTTAAATTGATTTGCACCGTTCTGGCATTTGGTCCGGACTCGATCATAATATCAATTTTGAAATCTTCCATTGCAGAATATAAATATTCTTCGACAATTGGGCTCAAACGATGAATTTCATCAATGAACAGAACGTCTCTTTCGTCAAGATTTGTCAATAAACCAGCCAAGTCTCCAGGTTTGTCTAAAACAGGTCCGGAAGTAATTTTGATTCCAACTTCAAGTTCATTAGCCAGAATATTAGCCAAAGTAGTTTTCCCCAATCCGGGAGGTCCATGAAAAAGTGTATGATCAAGAGCTTCACCACGTTGATTGGCAGCAGCAACAAATACTTTTAAATTCTCCAAAACTTGATCTTGTCCGGCAAAATCATCAAATGACAGCGGACGTAATCTTTTTTCAAGATCTAATTCTTCTGGATTGTACCCATTTGTAGTGGGATCTAGGTTTTCATTCATTTTACAAAGATAGACAAAGTAATCAGTTTGTAAAATAGATAAATTTCAAATAAAATATTGGTATTCTTATTTAATCAGATTTTGTTGAAAATAAAAAAGACCATCTCTTCAGATGGTCTTCTAAAATATTTTTAGTGGTGTAAAACTTCTTCACCTTCTTTCATTGGTACATTTTGCGGTACAAAATCTACATCGTGATTTGGGTTACTATAGTCATACGGCCAACGGTATACGTGAGGAATTTCACCTGGCCAGTTACCGTGAATATGTTCTACCGGAGTTGTCCATTCTAATGTTGTAGATCTCCATGGATTTTGTGTTGCTTTCTTACCGTAGAAAATACTACTAAAAAAGTTGTACAAGAATACCAATTGGAAAGCTCCTCCTACAAGAGCAAATGTTGTAATTAAAACATTCACATTTTGTAAATCATCAAATAATGGGAAGTTTGTGTTTGTATAATAACGTCTTGGTAAACCAGCTAATCCGATAAAGTGCATTGGGAAAAATACTCCGTAAGCACAAACTGCAGTTACCCAAAAGTGAATATAACCTAAGTTTTTATTCAACATTCTTCCGTACATTTTAGGGAACCAGTGGTAAATACCAGCAAACATTCCGTAAAGTGCAGAGATACCCATTACTAAGTGAAAGTGAGCAATAACGAAGTAAGTATCGTGAACATTAATATCTAAAGTACTATCTCCTAAAATGATTCCGGTTAAACCTCCAGTGATGAAAGTAGAAACCATTCCGATAGAGAATAACATTGCAGGGTTGAATTGCAGGTTACCTTTCCATAAAGTTGTAATCCAGTTAAAAGCTTTTACAGCAGATGGAATCGCAATCAATAAAGTTGTAAAGGTAAATACAGATCCTAAGAAAGGATTCATACCTGAAATAAACATATGGTGACCCCAAACAATTGTAGATAAAAATGCAATTGCAAGAACTGACATAATCATCGCTCTGTATCCAAAGATTGGTTTACGAGAGTTCGTAGCCATAATTTCAGAAACAAGACCCATTGCTGGTAAGATTACGATATAAACCTCAGGGTGTCCTAAGAACCAGAATAAGTGCTCGAACAATACAGGTGAACCACCTTGGTAATGTAAAACTTCTCCAGCGATATAAATATCAGATAAGAAGAATGAAGTACCAAAACTTCTGTCAAAAATCAATAATAAAGCAGCCGATAACAACACCGGGAATGAAATAACACCAATGATAGCTGTTACGAAAAATGTCCAGATTGTAAGTGGAAGTCTTGTCATAGACATTCCTTTAGTTCTTAAATTGATTACAGTTACGATGTAATTTAAAGATCCCATTAAAGAAGATGCAATAAAGATAGCCATAGAAACTAACCATAAAGTCATACCCGTTCCAGAACCTGGAATTGCTTGTGGTAAAGCACTTAATGGAGGATAAATTGTCCAACCTGCAGAAGCTGGTCCAGCTTCAACAAATAAAGAACTTAACATAATTACAGCAGATAAGAAAAACAACCAGTATGAAATCATGTTCATGAATCCAGAAGCCATATCTCTTGCTCCAATTTGAAGCGGAATAAGTAAGTTACTAAACGTTCCACTTAAACCGGCTGTCAGTACAAAGAATACCATGATGGTACCGTGAATTGTTACTAAAGCCAAATAAATATCATTTGCCATTACACCATCAGGTGCAAATTTATCTCCTAATAAAACATTAAAGATTTTGAAAGACTCTTCTGGCCATGCTAATTGCATTCTGAAAAGCAAGGACATTGCAATACCAATAATACCCATAATGATACCGGTAATTAAGTATTGCTTAGCAATCATTTTGTGATCAATACTAAAGATATATTTAGTAATGAACGTGTCTTTATGATGATGTTCGTGCTCGTGATCGTGTCCGTGATCGTGATCGTGCGCTTCTGCTGACATATATGTGTACTTTAAATTTTCTTAATAAATATTATTTCATAGCAACTTTAGCTACAACTGCTTTAACAGTATCAATAACTGCTTTAACAGTATCTTTAGCTGTATTAGTTGTACTATCTGTAGTAGCTTCTGCTCCTTCAGCCGGTGCTTTAGCAGCAGCTGCCGCTTTAATATCCTGAGCTAAAGTAGTTTTTTCGCCTAACCATTTTTTATAATCTTCCGGAGTATCAACAACTACCTTCATTTGCATGTTGTAGTGAGAAGCTCCACAAATTTTATTACATAATAATAAATAATCAAATGTGTAAGGATCTAAAGCTGTACCTCCTTTTGCAACTAACTCAACGCTTTTTTCAGCTCTAAGTTTGTTGATGTTTGCAACTTTCTCGATCATAAAAGGTAATTCTCTATATTCAGAAGTTGTATAAGTTGGAATAAAAGCAAACTCAGTAACCATTCCGGGAACACAGTTCATTTGCGCTCTAAAGTGAGGCATATAAGCTGAGTGCAATACGTCTTGAGAACGCATTTTGAAATGTACTTTTTTACCTTTAGGAATATGTAACTCAGAAACTACAATATCATCCTGAGCATTCGGATCTGACATATCAACTCCTAAAGTATTTATACCTTCAATCAAACGTACGTTAGCTTTACCTAAAACATTATCTTGTCCTGCATATCTTGCTGTCCATTTAAATTGTTGAGCATATAATTCAATTTCAATTACATCTTCATCTTTGTCAACAAACATAATATTGTTCCATGCATACAATCCGTAAAGAATCAAACAAGCTAAAACTACAGATGGAATAATACTCCAAATTGCTTCTAATTTATTACTATCAGCAAAAAATAATGCTTTTTTATCTTTATTTCCTCTATTTTTAAAAGAGAACCAATATAATAAACCTTGTGTAATAAATTGAACTACAAAAATTAAAACCCAAGTAATATTCATTAAGCTGTCTACTAAAAGCCCATGCTCTGATGCAGGAGTATGAAGTGCTAAACCACCCCATTTTAATAAACCATAAATCGTAAATATATATATGAATGCCAAGAAGCCAAACATAATATAACCTTGTACATTATTATCATTATCTGATGCAACTTGCGAATCGTCCGAAGAAGATCCTACCTGAGTAAGATCAAATATCTTGGTCAATTGCCACAATGCAACTGCTAATAAAACTAAAACTATAATTACCAACAAACTTGTCATCTGTTTATTTCTTTAAATATTAATAATGAAAATGTTTACTTTCTTCTATGAAAGGATTTCTTTTTGCTAACAGAGGAGCTTTAGTTAATGCATTAAACACTACAAAAATAAACAATCCTAAGAAGAAAAGAATAGATGCAATTTCAGGAATTCCAATAAACCATTTATCTCCAACTGTACCAGGCATAATCATATTAAAGAAATCAATATAATGTCCAAATAAGATAACAGTACCAGCCATTACAATAACCCAGCTAAGACGTTTAAAATCAGTGTTAACTAAAATTAATAATGGAAAAACAAAGTTCATTACAACTGCTCCAAAGAAAGGTAAGTTATATAATTGAATTCTTGTGATAAAATAAGTAACCTCTTCAGGTATGTTTGCATACCAGATCAACATAAATTGAGAGAACCATAAATAAGTCCAGAAAATACTAAAACCAAACATAAATTTAGCTAAATCGTGTATATGGCTTGTATTTACATATTCTAAATATCCTTTAGATTTTAAATATATAGTAACTAATGCTATAGTAGTAACAGCACTTACAACGAAAGAAGCAAATACATACCATCCAAATAAAGTACTGAACCAGTGTGGATCAATTGACATAATCCAATCCCAAGACATGATAGATTCAGATACGATAAAGAATACTAAGAATCCCGCAGATAATTTAAAGTTCTTTTTGTAATTTAAATCATCATTAGCTTCATCCTGAGCTAAGCAATTTTTTCTTGAATAATGACGGTATAAATTCCATCCTAATAAAAAGATAGCTGCTCTCGCAATCCAGAAACCAAAATTTAAATAACCATGCTTACCAGCAATAATTTCATCATAATTAGGGCTTTTAGGATCAGTAACTCCTTCTCCTAACCATACAAAAATATGATTAAAGTGTAATCCGCAAAGAATTAAAATGATGAAGAAAATCACAGAAGCTACAGGTAAATAAGCTGTAATTCCCTGCATAACTCTAAACAAAACCGGAGACCAGCCTGCCTGAGCTACTTGTTGAATAGCATAAAATGATAGAACTCCCAGAGAAATTAACAAGAAAAAAATACAAGCAACATATAATGCAGACCATGGCTTATTTTGCAATTGGTGCAATACGTGTGTTAAATGTTTTTTATGCTCGTCAGCAGCGCTAACTTCTGCATGTTCACCGCCTTTGTGTGATTCATGCGAAACTTCAGCAGTTTCATGATGTCCGGCTTCTTTGTGAGTAGTCTCTGCCGTTACTTCATGTGCAGCTCCATGAGCTCCATGCGCATCTGCAGCTAGAATTTTTTCAACTTCTTGAATATCTTTAGGAGCAGTTAAAAAACCATATCCAATTCCTAATATACCAACGGCCATTAGGATGATAGAAAAAGTTTTTAATTTACTTGAAAATGTATACATATCTATTACGATCAGTTTGTTCAACAATTATAATTGGCTTTTTAGTTTTAGAACATAGTCAGCAACTAACCAACGTTCGTGGGCACTTAATTGATTTGCATGTGAACCCATTGCATTTAAACCATAAGTTTCAACGTGAAAGATACTTCCTTCAGTGATTTCTCTGTCTTTATAGCTAGGTACTCCAAGAAATTTTTCTCTTTCAACCAATTTACCTTTACCGTTTCCAGCTGCACCATGACAACTGATACAATAAATCTCGAAAAGTTCTTTTCCTTTTCCGGAATTTCTTTCGATAGAATCCAAAGGAGATTTTAAATTAGCTTTTGCCAATTCATAACCTGCAGTTGAATTTTCATATTCATAAGGCTCAAAACCTCTATTAATCGTTCCTGCAACAGGAAGCTGTCCTTCTTTTCCTCCTTTAAATATTTTTGCTTCTGAATAAGTTTCATAACCTACAGACTCATACATATTAGGGAAATACTGATAGTTTGGTGCCGAATTATTGTGGCAAGATGAAACTAAAATAGTTATACCAACTAAAAGTGTTATTTTATATATCCTTTTCATAGCTACAATTAATTCTTTTCAATTACTTTAACTTCAACAGCTCCTGTACCTTCGAAAAAAGAAACTAGTTCTGCTTCGTTATTATTTACGGCAACTTCCATTAAAAAATGGTCATCTGTTGTTCTTACATCAGGATTCTCAGCTTGTTTAAATGGCCATAATCTACTTCTCATATAAAAAGTAATAACCATTAAGTGGGCAGCAAAAAATACAGTCAACTCAAACATAATCGGCACAAAAGATGGCATATTCTGAATGAAACTGAAACTTGGTTTACCACCAATATCCTGTGGCCAGTCATGAATCATAATATAACTCATCATGAATGTTGCAAAAGAAAGACCAACACATCCATATAAGAAAGAACAAATTGCTAATCTTGTTGGTGCTAAACCCATAGCTTTATCCAACCCGTGAACTGGGAATGGAGTAAAAACTTCTTCAATATGATGATGAGCAGCTCTGGTTTTCTTTACTGCATCCATCAAAATATCATCGTCATTATAAATGGCGTATATTACTTTATTACTCATGATGTGAATCTTTATTTGCTCTTTCTCTAATGTAATTATCTCCTGTTCCTTTCAAAATTGTTTTAACCTCTGCCTGAGCAATTACAGGGAATGTTCTAGAGTATAATAAAAACAATACAAAGAAGAAACCAATCGTTCCGATGAAAATTCCAATATCAACAAATGTTGGTGAAAACATTGTCCAAGAAGATGGAAGGTAATCTCTATGTAAAGAAGTAACAATAATTACGAATCTTTCAAACCACATTCCGATGTTTACAACAATCGAAATAATAAATGAGAACATGATACTTGTTCTTAATTTCTTGAACCACATAAATTGTGGAGAGAAAACGTTACAAGTCATCATCGACCAATATGCCCACCAGTAAGGTCCGGTAGCTCTGTTTAAGAAAGCATATTGCTCATATTCTACTCCTGAATACCAAGCTACAAATAACTCAGTAATATAAGCTACACCAACAATCGAACCTGTAATCATAATAATGATATTCATTAATTCGATATGTTGTAATGTGATATATGCTTCAAGATTAGAAACTTTTCTCATAACGATCAGCAAGGTGTTTACCATTGCAAATCCAGAGAAAACCGCTCCGGCAACGAAGTACGGAGGGAAAATTGTTGTATGCCATCCAGGGATTACAGAAGTAGCAAAGTCCATCGATACAATCGTGTGTACAGAAAGTACAAGAGGAGTAGCTAAACCAGCCAATACTAATGATACTTCTTCAAAACGCTGCCAATCTTTAGCTCTTCCGCTCCATCCGAAACTTAGGATAGAATATACTCTTTTTGTAAAAGGAGTTACCGCTCTGTCACGTAGCATTGCAAAGTCAGGCAATAAACCAGTCCACCAGAAAACTAATGACACCGAAAGATACGTCGAAATTGCGAACACGTCCCAAAGCAATGGTGAGTTAAAGTTTACCCATAAAGATCCAAATTGATTTGGAATAGGTAAAACCCAGTATGCTAACCATGGACGTCCCATGTGAATAATTGGAAATAAACCTGCTTGTACTACTGAGAAGATAGTCATTGCTTCTGCAGAACGGTTAATAGCCATTCTCCAACGTTGACGGAAAAGTAATAATACCGCAGAAATTAATGTTCCAGCGTGACCAATACCAACCCACCAAACGAAGTTCGTGATATCCCAAGCCCAACCAACTGTTTTATTTAATCCCCATGTTCCAATACCGGTAGATACGGTGTAAATTATACAACCTAACCCCCAAAGGAAGGCTATTAATGCGATTGAAAATACAATCCACCAATGTTTGTTTGCAGGACCTTCAACAGGTGCAGCTACATCTACAGTTACATCGTGATAAGATTTATCACCTATAACTAAAGGTTTTCTAATGGGTGCTTCGTAGTGAGACGACATAATCCTTTATATGTTTCTTAATTAATAATTTATTCTAAGTATTTCTAACTTTAACATGGTAAACCACATTAGGTTTTGTTCCTACATGCTCTAATAAGTGATATGATCTTTCATCAGCTGCTAATTTAGCAACTTTACTTTCTTTATCATTAACATCACCAAATATCATTGCTCCAGAAGAACAAGCGTTAGAACAAGCTGTTTGGAATTCGCCATCAGCAACTGGGCGACCTTCGTTTTTAGCTTTTAATTTAGTAGCTTGTGTCATTTGAATACACATTGAACATTTTTCCATAACACCACGAGAACGAACGTTTACGTCTGGGTTTAACACCATACGACCTAAATCGTCATTCATGTGATAATCGAATTCACTGTTTTTGTTATACAAGAACCAGTTAAAACGACGTACTTTATATGGACAGTTGTTTGCACAGTAACGAGTACCAACACATCTGTTGTATGCCATGTGGTTTTGACCTTCACGACCGTGAGATGTTGCAGCAACTGGGCAAACTGTCTCACATGGTGCGTGATTACAGTGCTGACACATTACCGGTTGGAATGAAACTTGTGGATTATCTCCAGCTTTTTCCATTTCATTAAATGTAGATAATGAACTAGATAAACCAGCAATATTTTCTTTTCTTTCGTTATCACCTTCAAAAGTACTTTCAGAAGAATAATATCTGTCAATACGCAACCAGTGCATATCACGGCTTCTTCTTACTTCTGCTTTTCCAACAACCGGAACGTTGTTTTCAGCATGACAAGCAATAACACATGCTCCACATCCTGTACAAGCATTTAAGTCGATTGAAAGATTAAAGTGATGTCCGGCTGTACGATCAAATGATTCCCATAAATCGACAGTAGTAGCTTCAACTTCCTGGTGATCTAAAGATACCATTGGTTTTTCATTCCAATGTTCAGCATCTTTAGTATTAAAGATTTCAAGAGTAGTTTCTTTAATAATATCTCCTCTACCCATTAATGTTTTTTGTCCCTGAACACAAGCAAACTCATGCACTCCATTTGCTTTCGCAATAGAAACAGACTGAACACTATTGAAGTTTTTATATAAAGCGTAAGCATTTAAACCTACAACCATTTCTTCTTTTAAAGCCGCTTTACGACCATAACCAACTGCTAAACCAAGTGTTCCAACAGCTTGTCCTGGTTGAACAATAACCGGAACATTCTCTAATTTTGAACCATCAGCAGTAGTAATTGTAGCATAACTTCCGTTTAAACCTCCGTTAGCAACAATTTCATTTGTCAAGCCAAGTTTTTTAGCATCAGCATTAGAAACTGTAACATAGTTATCCCAAGAAACTCTTGTGATTGGATCCGGAAACTCTTGCAACCAAGGGTTGTTTGCTTGTTGTCCGTCACCTAAACCTGTTTTAGTATACAACACTAATTCAAATTCTCCTGCAGCTTTTGATTTTGAAACCGCATTTGCAGCAGTAGCATAATCAACAGAACCTGCAGATAATGCAGTCGAACCAATTACAAAAACACCATCATGTAAAACTTTATTCCAAGAAGAACCTGCAATAATCCCAGCTGAACTAGCTTTAAGATAATCGTAGAAAGTTCCGGAAACTCCATTTACTGATAATAAAACGTCTTGAAATTGTTTTGTATTGAATATAGGACGAATAGTTGGTTGAGTTAAACTATAAGTTCCTTTAGTAATCTCTACATCACCCCAAGATTCTAAATAATGAGGAGCCGGAGCAGCAATTGTAGTAACTGAAGCAGTTTCATCTTCTTTTAAAGAAAAAGCAACTGAAGTTTTTACTTTTTTCAATCCAGATACAAAAGAAGCTGAATCAGCTAATGTATAAACCGGATTAATACCACTCATGATTAAAGTATGAACACTTCCAGCATTCATATCTTTTATTAATTGAGATACAATCGCATTAGAACCTTTTCTAATTTGTCTTGTACCAGCTGTATTAAAAGCTTCACTAGCCAATACCTGATTGATAGCTAAAACTAATAATTGAGCATTTTTATCTTCAATTCCAGATACTAAAACTCCTTTAGAACCAGCAGCTTTTAACTGTTGAGCAGCTTTAGTAACTTCTGTTTTAAATTTGGCATCTAAAGAAACCGGAACAGAAGCACCTGCAATAATATTATAAACTAAAACTAAAGCTTGTTTTTGATCTGCCGGAGTCATTGGAATACGTTTATCCGCAGCAGCACCAGACAATGTCATGTTTGATTCGAACTGAAAGTGACGTGACATTTTTCCGTTTTGAGGAATACGTCCCTGTGCATATCCTGCATCGTATCCACCACCTTGCCAATCTCCTAAGAAATCAGCTCCAACAGACACAATTAAAGAAGCTTTTGAAAAATCGTAATCAACAAGAGCTCTTTCTCCGTAAACTGTTTCAAATGCATCTAAAGCTTCCGAAGAAGAAACAGCGTCATAAACAACGTGTTTTGCATTTGGGTTTTTAGCAATAAATTCCCCTATTAATTTCTCAGTAGACGGACTTGCTAAAGTATTTGTCAGCAATACCACTTGTCCGCCTTTTGCTTTTGCATCAGCAAGACTTGATTTTATTTTCAAATCAACAGCAGACCAGCTACTATTTTTTCCATCCAATTTAGGTTCTTTCAAACGCATGCTATCATATAATGATAAGATAGACGCATGAATTCTAGCATTGGCTGAAAACTTAGCTCCAGAAATAGTATTGTTATCAATTTTAATTGGACGACCCTCACGAGTTTTTACTAAAAGGTTAGCAAAATCAAAACCATCAAAAACAGTAGTTGCATAATAATCAGCAACACCAGGAATGATTTGTTCCGGTTGTAACACATATGGTATAGACTTGTGAACAGGACCTTCGCAGGCAGCTAGAGTTACCGCTGCAGTACTAAATCCTACGTACTTTAAAAAGTCACGACGTGAAGTTCCAGATTGAGCTAAAGCATCTGCATTCCCTAAGAATTCTTCTGTAGGAATCTCTTCAACGAATTCGTTATTTCTAAGCGCCTCAACAATAGAACTATTTTCTAGTTCCTCAACACTTTTCCAGTATTTTTTGTTTGATGACATTGTATATAAATATTAAAATCTTAATAATTCGATTAATAGTGGCATTTACCGCATTCTAAACCTCCCATTTGCGCTGCAGTCAATTTTTCTACACCGTATTTTTTAGAAAGTTCAGCATGAATTTTATCATAATATGCATTTCCTTCCATCTTAACATCAGTTTTTCTATGGCAATCAATACACCATCCCATTGTTAATTTAGAGTATTGCTTCATGATCTCAAATTCCTGCACTGGGCCGTGACAAGTTTGACATTCAATTCCTGCAACAGAAACGTGTTGAGAGTGATTGAAGTAAACAAAATCAGGCAGATTATGAATACGAACCCATTTCACAGGCTGTGTTTTTCCGGTATAAGCTTGTTTCGCCTTATCCCATCCAACAGCATCGTATAATTTTTGAATTTGAGCATCGTAAAATGCTTTGCTGTACTCAGGAGTAGCAGTAGTTTCAGCAACTTCAGAAATATTTTTATGACAGTTCATACAAACATTCAAAGAAGGAATACCAGCAGTTTTACTCACACGAGCAGCAGAGTGACAATATTTACAATTGATCTCGTTATCTCCTGCGTGAATTTTATGAGAATAGTGAATTGGCTGAATTGGCTCATAATTTTGATCAACACCTACTTGCATTAAGTAAGCATACACAAAATAACCACTCGCCAAAAGCAAGAATATAGAAGTAACTAGTACCAAAAATTGGTTTTTAGCAAAGGCTTTCCAAATTGGAGTTCTAGCTTCTTTTGGAGCAACTACAATACCATTATTTCCTGCTACTTTAGTTAATACTTTGTTCACCATGAACAACATAACAACTAAAATTGCCATTACAAGAGCAAGAGCTCCTAAAATAATGTTATTAGAAATTCCGCCACCTTCAACGTTTGTTCCCGGAGGCGCAGCAGAACCAGGGGCACCAGCTGCAGGCTCAGCTTTTACTTCAGAAGTATAAGCGATAATATTATCAATATCACCTGTAGACAATTGAGGAAAAGGAGTCATTACAGACTTATTGTTTTCTTCAAAAAGTTTTACAGCAACAGCATCACCTGATTTAATAACTTCAGAACTGTTGTGAACCCACTTGTAGATCCAAGCCATTTCATGCTTTGCAGCAACTCCTCTTAAAGCAGGACCTGTTGATTTAGCATCTAATTTGTGACATGCAGCGCAATTTGCATTAAAAAGTTCCTTCCCTTTTACTGGATCACCACCTGCAGCAGCAGCCGGAGCAGCAGCTTCAGGTGCCGCCGGAGCAGCAGCATCTTGAGCAAATGAAGTTAAGGAGAAAATAAGCGTTAGCGATAAGCTAAGCAGCAATTTTCTTGAGATCGAATTATGGTTACCCACCTTTTTCATATAGTATAATAATTATCTACTAATTTTTGGTATGATTTTTTCTGTAATAAATCAGTAAAAATCGAATACCCTCTTTTAAAACTTGCACAAAAATACGACTTATGAACTATTCTCAAAACCTTAAAATACTCTTAAATATCAATTTATATCAATTCTAAATAATATCAAAATTTTTAATACAAACTTTAAATACTATTTTTGCATAAAAACCATCACATTATGAGAATTTTAACCCTTTCAAAAAGCTTTTTCTTAACATTAACTATGTTTACTTTAACATATAATATTCATGCTCAAGACCAAAATTTAACACTAAATCAGGACCCAAAATTTGAGCAGTTACTAAACGACAAGCGTAAAATTAACACGTCATTAAGTACAAACGACACTTATAAAATTCAAATATTCAGTGGAAAAAGCGAAGACGCCAAAAAGACCTTAAATGATTTCAAAAGAGAATATAGTGATATTGACGGGACTATAATTTTTAATACACCAAACTACAAAGTATTGGTTGGAAACTTTAAAACCAGAATAGAAGCAGAACGAATTTTGGCGGACATAAAAAATAAATACAAAAGTGTTTTTTTAATCAAGCCAGGCAAATAAAAATATACCCTTATTAATACAAAAAAGCGAGATTTTAGTCTCGCTTTTTTTTTATACCTAAACTAAATATTGAAATCATACTCTTTTGAAATACGCTGTAAAATCAATTTTTCAAGTATTTAGAATTCAAAAATCAAGTCATTAATACAGTCTAACCATTAAATTAACGACTGTCTTAAACGATCATTCACATAACGATTGCCAATCTAATACAACAAAAAAACCTCTGTAAATCGATTAAATCTACAATTGAGGAAAAACGACTTATAAATATCCACTTTTATATTTTAAACTTTCTAAATTGACAAGTGACAAAGTAAAAGTTAAACCCAAAAAAAAAGTCCCAATTTTCATTGGGACTTTTTAATATAATTATTGAATATTATTTCAATTTCTTTTTGATAGCAACTTCATGGTACGCTTCAATAACATCTCTTTCTTCAATGTCATTATATCCTTTAATCTGGATACCACAATCGTAACCTTTAGAAACTTCTTTAACGTCGTCTTTGAAACGTTTTAAGGCTACAAGTTCACCTGTATGCACTACTACTCCGTCTCTGATAACTCTAATTTTAGAAGTTCTCATAATTTTACCATCCATTACCATACAACCTGCAATTGAACCAACTTTAGAAATTTTGAAAATCTCACGGATTTCGGCAGTTCCTAAAATTTCTTCTTTCATCTCAGGAGCTAACATTCCTTCCATCGCGTCTTTTAAGTCATCGATAGCAGCATAGATAATAGAATAGTAACGAATATCGATTTCTTCTTTATCTGCAAGTTGTCTTGCATTTCCTGCAGGACGAACGTTAAATCCGATAATAATCGCATCAGAAGCAGAAGCCAACATAACGTCAGTCTCTGTAATTGCTCCAACACCTTTATGGATAATATTAATTTGAATTTCTTCTGTAGAAAGTTTAGAGAACGAATCTGATAATGCTTCAACAGATCCATCAACGTCTCCTTTAAGGATTACGTTCAATTCTTTAAACTGACCAAGAGCGATACGACGACCAATTTCATCAAGTGTAATATGTCGTTGTGTACGTACAGATTGTTCACGCATTAATTGAGAACGTTTCGATGCAATTTGTTTTGCTTCTTTTTCATCTTCAAAAACGTTAAACTTATCACCTGCAGTTGCAGCACCGTCAAGACCTAAAACAGATACTGGAGTCGAAGGACCTGCTTCTATAACAATATGCCCTCTTTCATCATGCATCGCTTTAATTTTACCGTGATGCTTTCCAGCTAACATATAATCTCCAACTTTTAAAGTTCCGTGTTGAACTAAGATTGTTGATACATATCCTTTTCCTTTATCTAAGAAAGCTTCAACTACAGTTCCCTGAGCTGCTTTATTTGGATTAGATTTTAAATCTAAAATTTCAGCTTCTAATAAAACTTTTTCTAGTAATTCTTTTACTCCTGTTCCAACTTTTGCAGAAATATCATGTGACTGAATTTTTCCACCCCAATCTTCAACAAGTAAATTCATTCCTGCTAAACGCTCTTTGATTTTCTCAACATTAGCATTTGGCTTATCAATTTTATTGATTGCAAATATAATTGGCACTCCCGCAGCTTGTGCGTGAGAAATTGCTTCTTTTGTTTGTGGCATGATATCATCATCCGCAGCTACTACAATAATGGCAATATCGGTAACTTGAGCTCCACGTGCACGCATCGCGGTAAACGCCTCGTGACCCGGAGTATCTAAAAATGCAATTTTCTGACCATTATCTAAAGTAACTCCGTATGCCCCAATGTGCTGTGTAATACCTCCAGACTCACCAGCGATAACATTTTCTTTACGAATATAATCCAGTAAAGATGTTTTACCGTGATCGACGTGACCCATTACAGTAACGATTGGCGCTCTAACTACTAAATCTTCTTCTCTATCTTCAACTACTTCAATAGCTTCTTCGATATCAACAGTAATAAATTCAACTTCGTAACCAAATTCATCTGCTACGATTGTTAATGTTTCAGCATCTAAACGCTGATTCATCGTAACCATGATACCAAGCGACATACAAGTTCCAATAACCTTAGTAATTGGCACATCCATCATGATTGCAATTTCACCAACCGTAACGAATTCTGTAACTTTAATAGTTTTACTTCCTTCGTCAATTGCTCTTTGCTCTTCATCAGATTTCTGACGGTGCGTATCTCTTTTATCTCTTCTGTATTTAGCAGCTTTTGATTTTCCACCTTTACCCTGAAGTTTTTCAAGAGTCTCTCTAATTTGGTTTTTTACCTCCTCTTCAGTAGGCTCAACTTTAGCAACAATTGCAGGACGGTTTCCTTTTACAAAACCTGGTCTTGCGCTTCTGTTAGCATTAAAACCTCCACCACCAGTATTTGGAGTGATTTTATTTGGGTTTGGAGTTCCCGGCGCATTACCTGTAGCAGGTTTTGGTGCACCCGGCGCTCCCGGTTTAGGAGCAATTCTTTTACGCTTATTTTTATTGGCGTTATTTCCTCCGGCTCCCGGAGCTCCTGGTTTATTAGGAGTTATCTTTGGATCTTCTTTCTTTTTCTTAGGTTTATTAAATTGAGATAAATCAATTGTTTGCCCGGTAAGTGTAGTTCCAGATAATTTTTGATATTGCGTAGTGATTGTTTCCTCAGCAGTTGCAGGATCTGTTGAAACAACAGGTTCTTGCGCTACTTTAGGATTCTCAGCTTTTACTTCTTTTTTCTCTGTAATAATAGGTTTTTCTACCTTTTTCTCTTCAGAAACTACAGGAGCAACAACTGGCTCAGGCTGTACAATTTCTTTTTGAACAGGTTTTTCTGGTTGAGTTGGAGTAACAACTGCTTTCGGTTCTTCGACTTTAGCCGGTTCCTCAACAGGTGGTGTAGAAACAACTGTAGGTTTCTTTGGATTTAAATCTATTTTACCAACTTGAACAGGTCCGGTTACAACAGCTCTCGCTTTGATAATCTCTTGTTGTTTTTGGCGTTCTTCGTCTTGTCTGCGTTTGTCTTCAATTTCTTTTTCACGCTCAACACGCAAAGCTTCTTTTTCTTTTCTTTTCTCTTCACCAACTTCTTTAGAAGCCTCTTTATTCCCCTTATCGCCCGCAAATTGGCTTTGTAGGATATTAAATTCGCTATCAGAAATTTTCGCATTTGGATTTGCATCAATAGCAATTCCCTTATCTTTTAGATAATCAACAGCTCTTTCTAACGAAATATTTAATTCCCTTAAAACCTTGTTTATTCTTATTACTCTCTCTTCAGACATATAACCTTTTTATTATTACCTTTTTCGTTGTGTTGTTAGAGCAGATAACTAGCTATCAAACTCTTCTTTTAGTATTTTCATAACGTCAAGAATAGTTTCCTCTTCTAAATCCGTTCTTCTTACTAAATCTTCTACTTCTTGTTTTAAGATACTTCTAGCTGTATCTAAACCAATTTTTGCAAATTCCTCAATAACCCAGTCTTCGATTTCATCTGAAAACTCTGTTAATTCAACGTCATCATCTTCTCCGCTTGCAACATCTCCTTCTCTGATAACATCCAGCTCATAACCTGTTAACTGACCCGCCAGTTTAATATTGTGACCACCTCTACCAATTGCTTTAGAAACTTCTTCTAATTTCAAGAAAACTTCGGCTCTTTTATTTTCTTCATCAATTTTGATAGAAGAAACTTTTGCAGGGCTTAATGCTCTTGTAATAAACAATTGAATATTACTTGTGTAGTTGATTACGTCGATATTTTCGTTTCCTAGTTCACGAACAATTCCGTGAATACGAGATCCTTTCATACCTACGCAAGCTCCAACAGGATCAATTCTGTCATCATACGAATCTACTGCTACTTTTGCTTTTTCACCAGGAATACGCACTACATTTTTAACAGTAATCAAACCGTCGAATACTTCAGGAATTTCTTGTTCAAATAATTTTTCCAAGAACTTTTCAGAAGTTCTGGACATAATAATTTGAGGTTTGTTTCCTTTTAATTCAACGCTTTCAATAATTCCACGAACATTATCTCCTTTACGGAAAAAGTCAGATGGAATTTGTTTTTCCTTTGGAAGCACAATTTCATTTCCTTCATCATCAACCAAAATGACTACTCTAGGACGTACGTGGTGTACTTCGGCAGTATAAATATCACCAATAATATCTTTAAATTGTTTGTAAAGATTAGTATTATCGTGTTCGTGAATTTTAGATATTAAGTTTTGACGCAAAGCCAAAATAGCTCTTCTTCCTAAATCGATCAATTTAACTTCTTCAGAAACTTCTTCACCAATTTCAAAATCAGCTTCGATCATTCTGGCCTCTGTCAATGTAATTTCTTCATTTTCAAAATCAAGATCTTCGTCAGCAACGATTACTCTTCTTCTCCAAATCTCCATATCTCCTTTATCAGGATTTATAATAATGTCGAAGTTATCATCAGAACCGTATTTTTTCTTTAGTGCATTTCTAAACACGTCCTCTAAAATTGCCATAAGCGTTACACGATCAATAAGTTTATTATCTTTAAACTCTGAGAATGAATCGATTAATGCTAAATTTTCCATGCGAATTCTTTAATTAAAATGTTACTGTAACAATTGCCTCTTTAATTTCTGTATAAGGTATTTGTTGCTCTTTTTGAACTGTTTCTTTTCCTTTTCCTACTTTTTTAGGTTCTCTTGCTTTCCAAGACAAAATTATAAAAACATCGTTAGCTTCTACTAATTCTGCTTCAATTTTTTCAGTTTTTGTAGTAACAATCAATGTTCTACCTATATTTTTCTTGTATTGTCTTGTTAATTTCAAAGGTGATCCTACTCCAACCGATGCTACTTCAAGAGAAAAATCTTGCTCTTCGCGATCCAGATTATTCTCGATTGCACGGCTAATATCAATACAATCCTGCAGCGCAACCCCATTATCACCGTCTAAACCCACACTAATTTTAAAAGAATCCGAAATAGATAAATCAATCAAAAAGATTGACGGCTTTTCCAGAAGAGCCTCAGTGATTAGTTCGTTTACTTTTTCTTTAAATGTCATAATTTTATAAAAAGAGGGGACACTTAGTCCCCTCATTATTTAGATTTTAATAAATAACGGTGCAAATATAGTGTTTTTTTTATAAATCAAAATAAATAGATGGCGAAGAAAATATTTCTTATCTTTATAAGAGTATTAAAACAAAAGAATTTATCTTATTTAATCCCAAAAATTATGAAACGAATTTTAGTACCTACTGACTTCTCAGAACACGCAGAAGACGCCTTAAAAGTTGCCTCACAAATTGCAAAAAACAATGATTCGGAAATCATTATTTTGCATATGCTTGAATTACCACATCAAATGAGCGATGCAATAACAGGCGGAGCAAGTATTCCTGAAACCATGCTTTTTATGAAAAAAGCAAACGAAATGCTTGACGCAATCTCATCAAGACCTTATCTGGACGGAATTCCTGTTACTGAAATTGTAAAAATGGATAAACCAATTCACGGCATCATACAAGTTAGCAAAGATTACAATGTCGATTTAATCATCATGGGATCGCATGGATCTTCTGGCATTGAAGAATTACTGATTGGCTCTAATACTGAAAAAGTGGTTCGTAATTCTGAAATTCCGGTTTTGGTTATCAAAAAAGACGTAACAAATTTTAATGCTTCAAATATTGTTTTTGCCTCAGATTTTACACACGAAACAAAAAAACCATTTGAAAAACTGCTGAACTTTATTCAATTTTTCGATTCAAAAATACATTTGGTTACTATTTGCACGCCAAATAGTTTTAAACCAACTCACGTTATCGAAAACGCCATGAAAGAATTTATTTCAGAGTTTAATCTAACAAATTATTCAACCCATATTTATAACGATACCAATATAGAAAAAGGAATTATTAATTTTTCGAACAGTATAAATGCTGATATTATTGGAATGTGCACACACGGAAGAACCGGTTTTGCTCACTTTTTTAACGGAAGTATTAGCGAAGGTTTAGTTAATCATGCTGTTCGTCCCGTTATTACTTTCAAAATATAAATAAAATTACATTTCAATTTATTTCGCAAAAGCCTCTCAATTGAGAGGCTTTTTTATTTATACAATCTATTTTTTATTAACGAAAACGCTACTAATCCCATAGCTTATTTGGTATCTTCGCAATCCTAATAATTTTCAAATTAGAATTTTCGAAAAACTTTTGCCCGTGCAAATGGTGGCGGTATTGGAAACAACTGCAACGCTCTGAATAGCGTAGGACACCTAAAATGCGCGGGCTTCATGTTTTCCTAAATATTCGCTATTGCGATTACACACCAAATATTCTATTATTCGATTTTATAATAAAACACTTACAAAATATTCTTTTATTTGATATCTTCGCAGTCCTAAAACTTTCAGAGCATAAAATTAACAAATTTTAAACTCTTAAAATTATGATTACAAACAATTGTTCAAATGAAACCGAAGCTAAACTAGCAGATTTTTTTAAGATTATTGATCCCGCAACTTTAGCAAAATCAATACGGCAAATAAATCATCTCTTGGCTCTAAGCTTAATGAGAGAATGCGAAACTCTTGAACTCGAGAAAAAAAATGTAGAAAATGGTTATTATTGGCTCAATGAACTGGCAGAAATTTTAAATCCTTATTTAGATGCTGAATAATTCCGATATTTAAATTATTGCACAAACCCCAACTTTACAGGTTGGGGTTTTTTATTTATTGAGCTTTTTAACAAAGTGCAATTGAGCTTTCTAACAAAGTTAACCATGTTGTTAATCCAGATCTTTGTCAAATAAATATCATAAATAAAAACATCATGAAAACAATAGACAAGATTTACATTAACGGAGAGTTTGTAACGCCACAAGGAACAGAATATTTTGACCTTATTAGCCCAACTACAAACAAAATACTTGGAAAAGTGCTTTTAGGAAACCAAAAAGATACTCAAAATGCAATTGCAGCAGCTAAAAATGCTTTCGAAACTTTTTCTAAAACTACAATTGAAGAAAGAATTCAATATTTGAAAAACATGCAAGCTTCAATCGAAAAAAGAAAAGAAGATTTCATCAATACAATGGTTGAAGAATACGGAGGAACACTTCAATTTGCAACTATAAGTTATGAGTATATGTTAAAGAGTTTCAACTCTGTAATTGAATTATTAAACACCTACAAGTTTAGCAAAATCATGGGAGAATCTGAAGTTCAAATGACATCAATTGGCGTTGTTGGAATCATTATTCCGTGGAATTCAAGCAATGGTTTTATCTGCAGTAAATTATCAACCGCAATAGCCGCAGGATGCACAACTGTAATAAAACCAAGCGAAATGAGTGCGCAGCAAACGCAATTAATTACAGAATGCCTGCACGAAGCCAAGTTGCCAAAAGGCGTTTTTAACATCGTGAATGGTCTGGGAGAAGTTGTTGGAGCCGAAATAAGCCGTAATCCCGATATTGCAAAAATTTCATTTACAGGTTCTACCGTGGTTGGAAAAATTATCGCAAAAGAAGCCATCAACACCATGAAACGTGTTACGCTGGAACTTGGAGGAAAATCTCCAAATATTATTCTTGACGATGCTAATTTTTCAGAAGCAATTCCGCTTGCAATGGCCGCTGCATATATGAACAACGGACAAGCGTGTATTGCCGGAACAAGATTGCTAGTGCCTGAAAGCAAATTAGACGAAGTTAAATCTCTTATTAAAAATATCGCAGCCACTATTATTGTTGATGATCCTAAAAAAGAAACCACTTCGGTTGGACCAATGGTTAGCGCAAAACAATACGAACGTGTTCAAAATTATATTCAAACCGGAATTGATGAAGGTGCAGAAATCTTAATTGGCGGTTTAGGAAAACCCGAAGGCCTGGAAAATGGTAACTTTGTAAAACCAACTGTTTTTGTACATGTAAAAAACAATATGCGTATTGCTCAGGAAGAAATATTTGGTCCCGTACTTTCTGTTATTACATACAAAACAGAAGAAGAAGCAATTAAAATCGCAAACGACACAACATACGGATTACAAGCTTATGTAAGTTCTTCAAACGAAGAAAGAGCCCATAAAGTTGCTTCACAAATTAATGCGGGACGTGTGCAAATAAACGGAATTAAACACGATCCGATGGCGCCTTTTGGCGGATTTAAACAATCAGGAATAGGCAGAGAATTTGGCATACTTGGTCTTGAAGCGTATCTTGAACCAAAAGCCTTAATTAGATAAATCGCAAAATACAAGATCTGAAAATCATTAAAAAGATTTTCAGATCTTTTAGTAACTTTACATTATGACAGCAAATACAAAACCAAAAATATTATATTCCTGTTATTATGCCCGCAGCCGCGAAGGCGAACATTTTATACCTGAACATGTTTTTAGTTATCAGATTTCGGGAGAAATGATCGCTTCAGACAGCAAAAACACGTATCATTTAAAAGCGGGAGATTTTCGTTTAAGCAAAAGAAATCATTTAGCAAAATTCACTAAAATTCCACCCGAAGGAGGTGAATTTAAATCGATCTCACTTTTTTTAGATCAGGAAATTTTACGCGAAATAAGCAGCGAATACAATATTACCACACACAAAAAAGCAGATTCAGAAGCTATGATTCAATTACCTCCTGATCCGTTATACAAATCTTTTATAGAATCGCTAATTTCTTATCTCGACGTAGAACAGGATAATAATGAAGCTTTATTTAAATTAAAGATAAAAGAAGCCGTACATCTTTTGATTAAAGTAAATCCCGAATTAAAAAATATTCTTTTTGATTTTACTGAACCCGGAAAGATCGATTTAGAAGCTTTTATGAACAAGAATTTTCATTTTAATGTTCACTTAAATCGTTTTGCTTATTTAACAGGCAGAAGCCTTGCTACTTTTAAAAGAGATTTTGAAAAAGTATTTCAACAAACACCCGGAAAATGGTTATTAAACAAAAGATTACAAGAAGCTTATTACTTAATCAATCAGGGAAACGCGCCATCAAATGTTTATATAGGAGTTGGCTTTGAAGATTTGTCGCATTTCTCATTTTCATTTAAAAAGAAATTTGGCGTAGTTCCCTCCTCTTTACTTTCTAAATAGTTTTGTTTTAATCGCAAATTTTACCGCAGAGTAATTTTTTTCTTTCCACACAGGTTTTGGAATTGATCGTTTTGGAATTTGGTATTTTAAAAATTTGGTATTTTCCCAACATTAACTTTATTACATAAAAAAAGCCTCTCGATTGAGAGGCTTTTTATGTTGGTCTACTAGGACTCGAACCTAGAAAGACTGCACCAAAAACAGTTGTGTTACCATTACACCATAGACCAGCAGTGCGGTTAAGCGAGTGCAAATTTAAAGCTTTTTTTAGTTTGCGCAAACTTTTTGATAAAAATTTTTCATTTTTTTTGATTTTTTTTTCTTCAAAACAGCTAATATTCTCGCAAGTATTTCACAAACAATGCGTTACTTTTACCAAATAGTTTTATAGAATTTTTTGTTAATGCTCGTTTCTTTACACAAAAAAACATTTTCTTTGTAGGATAGAAAACGTACAAATTATAACACCTAAATATGGCACAATTCAATTTCAATAAATGGAATACAATTATTGGTTGGTTTGCATTTGCAATCGCTTTAATTACTTATACACTAACTGTTGAACCTACCATGAGCTTTTGGGATTGTGGCGAATATATTGCCACAGCCGCTAAACTAGAAGTGGGTCACCCTCCGGGAGCGCCTTTGTTTCAAATGATGGGTGCGTTTTTTGCCATGTTTGCCATAGATAAAGAACATGTTGCGGTAATGGTAAATATGATGTCTGTATTTTCTAGTGCATTTACAATTTTGTTTATGTTTTGGTCTTCATCAATGATTTTGAAAAAAATCGTAGCCCGTTTTGCCGAAATTAATAAAGATAATGCAATTGTAATTTTAGGAAGTTCTTTTGTTGGAGCTCTTGCTTTTACTTTCTCAGACAGTTTTTGGTTTAATGCTGTTGAAGCAGAGGTTTATGCCATGGCATCGTTATTAATTGCATTGCTTCTTTGGCTTGGATTACGTTGGGAACAAGATATGGACGAACCTAAAGGAAACAAATGGTTATTAATCATTTCTCTTGTTATTGGTCTTTCATTTGGAGTTCACTTTATGGCTTTATTGACCATTCCGGCAATTGGTTTTCTTTACTACTTTAAACATTACGAAAAAGTTACAATCAAAAATTTCATTATTGCCAATGTTGTTGTAATTGCAATTTTGTTATTTATATTCAAACTGCTTCTTCCGTTAACGATGGCTTTCTTTGGTAAAACCGAAATATTCATGGTAAATGATATGGGATTGCCTTTTAACTCAGGAACTATTTTTGTTGCACTGGTTTTTATTGCATTCTTTTATTTTGGATTAAAATTCACCAAACAAAAAGGACTTGTTTTCTATAACACTATTATTCTTTGTATTCTTTTCATCCTTATTGGTTTTTCTACCTGGATGATGCTGCCGGTTCGCGCAAATGCCAATACGGTAATTAATGAAAATAAACCATCCGATGCTACCGAGGTTTTAGCGTATTATAACCGTGAACAATATGGTGTAAATCCATTGTTTTACGGACCACAATACACAGAAGTTTTTGCCGGTTTAGATGCAAAAACACCTTATTTAGACAAAAAACCAAACTACGAAAGAGATTATAAAACAGGTAAATATATCATTACCAACAATTATAAAAATGCCGATCAGAATACGGATGACAATCAAAAAACGATTCTGCCAAGAATGTGGAGTACCGAAACAGGACACATTCAAAACTATATCAATTTTACACATCCTCCGCAATTCAAAATAAATCCTAATTATCCTTATGAAGATGATTTAGGAAAATACGGAATTGACGCCAGCCAATTAAGCGAAGAAGAATACGATAAAGCGACTGCTCAATTGCGTAATGAAGTTGAGAAAACAGTTTCTGAATTTAGAAGAGCTTATGCTCAAAAACAAATTGACAACGAAGGTTACGTTAAATTCTTAAAAAGCTACGGTGATTATTTAATTATCGAAAAACCAACAACGGTTGATAATTTCAGTTTTATGGTTGAATATCAATTTGGCTATATGTACTGGAGATATTTAATGTGGAATTTTGTTGGACGCCAAAGTGATGTTCAGGGAAAATACGACAATTTAGATGGTAACTGGATTAGCGGAATCAAACCTCTTGACTCATTACACCTTGGATCTCAGGATAATTTACCTTCGGATGTTTTAAATAACAAAGGAAGAAACGTTTATTTCTTCTTGCCGTTTATTCTTGGTCTTATTGGTTTAATGTATCACGCAAATAAAGATCTTAAAAGTTTTTATGTGCTTTTAGCATTATTTTTATTTACAGGTATTGCTTTGAAAATATACCTGAATGAAAGACCTTTTGAGCCTCGTGAAAGAGATTATGCACTTGTAGGATCATTTTATGTATTTGCCATCTGGATAGGTTTTGGAGTCTACTCCTTATATGAAAGCATTCAAAAATATGTCGCGCCAAGAATTGCCGGACCTATTATTATTGCCGGAAGTTTACTAGCCGCTCCTATTTTAATGGCGTCTCAAAACTGGGATGATCACGACAGATCTAACAAACGTACAGCAGTTGCAATGGCAAAAGCTTACCTTGATTCTTGCGATAAAGATGCTATTTTATTCACGATTGGAGATAATGACACTTTCCCGTTATGGTATGCTCAGGAAATTGAACATTTTAGAACCGATGTAAAAATCGTAAACACGAGTTTGTTTATGACAGATTGGTACATTGACCAAATGAAAGCCAAATCATACGAATCTGAGCCATTACCAATTTCATTTAAACATGAAGAATATGTGGGTGATAAATTGGATTATGTAGCACATATTCCAAAAATAGAAACACGCTGGAATATTAATGACTTTATTAGTTTTATTAAAAATCCAAAATCGACTGTAGGTTTACAAAACGGACAAACGATTCATTTTTATCCAACAAATAAAATCAGAGTGAATGTTGACAAAGCTTTAATTATTAAAAACAAAGTTGTCAACTCTAAATACAACGATTCTATTGTTCCATACATGGATATTGATATTAAAGGAAGCGCGATTTACAAAAACCGCTTAATGATGCTTGATATTTTGGCTAACAATAACTGGAAACGTCCTATCTATTTTAGTGGCGGTGCTTTTGATGATGAAGATTATTTATGGCTAAAAGATTATTTGCAATTAGACGGAATGGTGTACAAATTAGTTCCTGTTAAAAATGTTCCGTCAAAAGATGGCGGACCAATGGATATGGGACAAATTGATGCCGATAAAATGTACGATATTGTCATGAAATGGGATTGGGGTAACAGTGACAGCAATAAAATTTATCACGATCCAGAAACAAGAAGAAACAGTATTACCTACCGTACAAACTTGTCTCGCTTAATGTATCAGCTTATTGAAGAAGGAAAAATTGACAAAGCTAAAAACATTATCAACTTAGCTGTAACAAAAATGCCTTTAGACAAATTTGGCTATTACTCTTTAGTAGAACCATTTACAGGAGGATATTATCAAGTTGGAGAAAAAGCAAAAGCACAGGATTTACTTAATAAGTTAGTTCAGAAATATAGAGAAAACTTAGATTATTATAAAACTCTAACTCCCGGAGACCAAACCGATTTAGCAATGGATATTATTACAGATATCGAACGTTACAGAAGTTTACTGCAGGTTATGCAGGAAAATAAAGATTTAGCTTTCTATGAAAAGCATAAAGCGACTTTTAACACCTATGTAAATATCTTCGAACGCTTTGGCAGAGAAAAAGAATAATAAGATACGAAAAACAATTTAATTAAAAAAATGTAGCATTATTGAAAAATAGCGCTACATTTTTTATTTTTACATATATCTAAAATCATTTCAAAATGAGCTTTTATTGGGTAAAGACAAATTCATTCATAAAAAGGGTATTTTCTAAATACTGTTGGGATATTCCGAACAATGAAAAGAAAATATACCTAACATTTGATGATGGCCCTACACCGGAAGTTACAGATTGGGTTTTATCTGAATTGAAAAAATTTGACGCAAAAGCCACTTTTTTCTGCATTGGAAAAAATATAAAAGCCAATTTATCTTTATTTGAAAAATTAATCACCGAAGGACATTCAATAGGAAACCACACGATGAATCATGTTAACGGCTGGAAAAGCCATACAAATGACTATATCGAGAATGTAAAAAACTGTGCTGCTATTTTAGAAGAAGAAAAAAAGACTGAAACCTTATTATTTCGTCCTCCTTACGGGAAAATTAAAAAAGAGCAATCTAAGATTTTGCGAAATCTTGGCTACAAAATAATAATGTGGGATGTTTTAAGCGCTGACTTTGATCAAAGTATTACACCAGAAAAATGTCTTGAAAATGTTACTAAAAATGTAAAATCAGGAAGTGTAATTGTTTTTCATGATAGTATAAAAGCTTCACAAAATTTAAAATTTGCGTTACCTAAAACACTTCATTTTTTAAAAGAAAATGGATTTGCTTTTGATATTATTCACTAATATCCCTGAAAAGTATTCTTTATACGCTAAATTGTTCCTGAACAATTCCAATAATAGTATTCGCATCAAGTTCTCCGGATTGTCTCCAGATCATTTGTCCTTCTTTATAAATCATTAAAGTAGGAAGTCCTTTAATACGCAATGCTTCAGCCAGTTCCTGATTTTTATCTACATCAATTTTAATCACTTTGGCTTTATCGCCAAGTGCAGCAGCAACATCTTTAATAACAGGATGCATTGATACAGATGATTCGTTCCAATCCGTGTAGAAATCGATTAACACCGGAACTTGAGCGTTTATAAGTTCTCCAAATTTTGACATAAAACCAAAAATTTAATTCTTTTAATCTTTTAAAAAGAGATAATTAATACAAATGTAGCATTTTTAACGAATTAAGCCACATTGTTGCCTTTTTTTAGTTCAATAACCGTTATTTCCGGCATGATACCAACGCGTCCCGGATAGGCATGAAATCCAAAACCACGATTAACATAAATATATCTTCCTACATTTTCATAAAGGCCAGCCCATTGTTTATAAATGTATTGTGCCAGACTCCATTTAAAATATCCCGGAATTTCGATACCAAATTGCATACCGTGTGTGTGTCCTGATAAAGTAAGATGAAAGTTTTTAGGATGTTCTTTAATTTCAGCTTCCCAATGACTTGGATCGTGGCTCATTAGAACTTTAAAATCGTCCTGATGAACATTTTGCGAAGCTTTGTTTAAATCTCCCGCTTTTTTAAAATTCACGCCCCAGTTTTCAACACCAATAAGCGCAATTTTATCATCGCCTTTTTGAATATATATATGTTCGTTTAATAAAAGCTTAAATCCTATTTGACCATACAGGCTTTTTATTGCCTGAAAATTATCGTTTTTTTCTTTTTCAGAAGGCCAGGTTACATATTCGCCGTAATCGTGATTTCCTAAAACCGAAAACTTACCATATTTAAAATCTTTTATTCTATTAAAAGTACTTAGCCATGGATTCATTTCTACTGCATGTGTATTTACAATATCACCCGTAAACAAAATCATATCGGATTCCTGCCCATTAATCAAATCAACAGCATAATTTATTTTTTCAGGATTATCGAAACTTCCGCTGTGAACATCTGAAATCTGAGTGATTTTAAAACCATCAAAAGCGTCTGGTAAATCAGGAAAAAAGACCGTTTGCTTAATTACCTTAAAATTGTATTTACCTTCGAAAATTCCGTAAATTAAAGATAAAAACGGAACAGCTGCCAAACCTAAAGCGATCTGACTAATAAACTTTCGTCTATCCGGCATCATTTCTTTTCTTGGAGCATTGTACATGAAATAATTTAAAAGACTTGCTCCAATTCTAAAAATATCTTCTCCAAACATAACAAGCGTCAGAACAATTTTTGGTACATAAACCAACAGCATTAAACCCATTGTAAACATGGTTTGTTTGGTTTGCCCAACAGAACGATCAAATTGTGTAAATGAATAGATGATAAAAATTAAAAGCAGTAAGCTTATAACCTGATAACTAACCAAAACCCATCTTAATTTAATTAAGGTACGAAAGGCTTGATAAGAATAAAATTCAATAAATAAAAAAAGGGCACAAAGAATTATAAAACGAATTATCATGTAGGTGTAGTTTTAAGCAAAGTAACAAAGAATGAAAATTTTATTGCTTTTTATTATCAAAAATTTAACTCAAAAAGCAAAACAAAAAGCTGATAGATTTCTCTATCAGCTTTTCTCAGACTAAAAATTATCATTGTTAACTAATTTCATAAACCAAACCAACAATTTATGAACCCAAAATGAAAATCAATCTTTATTTTTTAGCTTTTGCAGCTTCTGGCTTCGCAGCTTCTGTTTTTGCTGCTTCCGCTTTTTTCTCTGCTTTTTCAGCTTTCTTTTTTGCGTGTTTTGAAGCTTTAACCTCTTTTGTAGGAGTTGTTTGAGCTGGAGTTGTTTGAGCGTTTACCATTGCTGTAGTTCCTAGAACTGCTATAGCAAGCATTAATACTTTTTTCATGATTTTAAGTTTTATGATTATTATTATTTCATTATTTATAAGCCAAAGATATAATCGCTAAATGAAGAAGAAATGAAGAAATTATCCTATTAAAAGAATTAACAATTAATTGGCTTTTACAACACTTGAAAATAATAACATAAATGTAGTTCCGGCATTTAAAGTCGAAGTAACTTTAATTTCGATATGGTGAAAAACAGCAATACTTTCTGCAATAGCAAGACCCAGGCCTTGTCCGTCCTGATCAGAGCTGATTCTTGTAAAACGATTGAAGATTTTTTGTATTTGGGTTTCATCCATCCCAATTCCTGAATCAGAAATTGATAAAAAATAATTCTGGTTTATAAATCCGTCACTAACCTTTACACTTCCGTTTTCACGGTTGTATTTTATAGCATTGATAACCAGATTATAGAGCAAAATATGGATTAACGTTTTATTTCCTGTAAAATGAAAATCGTAACGTATTTTATTTTCAAACTTTAGCCCTTTATCTTCTATTCGATCCTGTAAATCTTCGTATAAACTGTTTACGATTTCATTAAAGTCGATACTTTCAATAGCTTCATATTGATTGTTTTCTATTCTGGAAATCAATAATAAGTTGTTAATGATTTTCTTCAGCATGTCCAGCGTTTTAAGCGAGCTGGCAATTTTATCAATCGCATTATCATTTAAAGAATCATTTTGAAGTAAATTCTCGAGTTTGTTTTTTAATAAAGCAATTGGCGTTAAAAGTTCGTGCGAAACATTGGATATAAATTGTTTTTCTTTTTTAAAAACCGTTCCAATACGATCCATCATTTGATTTAAAACTAAATCCAGCTCTCTAAAATCTCTCGATTTTGCTTTTATCGGTGTATAATCAAAAACTTCAGGCTCGTTTACACGCCTAATTTTAGTGTCGATAATTTTATAGAAAGGTTTAAGCAAATATTCAATATAAACGGTATCTGCCAAAAAAGTAGCCAAAAGAATAATAACCAGAACAATAATAATAAACAGCCTGATAATAAAAGTAAGATCTTTTACTTCGCTAAGACTGCTGCCAATTTCCAGTTGATAATCTTCATTTTCGTAGGTAAAATGATGCTGTAGAATTCTGTATTCATTTTCTTCACCTTCAATAATTCGATAATCATTACTAAAACTTGTTTTTTTTTCATGCGCTTTAATAGGCATTCTTGACAAAACCAAAAATTCGCTGTGCAAAGTCGAAAACTGAGAATATGTTTCGGTTGAATCATCAGCATTTTCGATAAAGTCATTAATTTCTTTTTGATTTAAATGATCTATGAATTTTTTCTTTTTTTCGAGCAATCCATTATTAATATGTTTATAAACCACACTTTGTACCAAAATTGGTAACATTAACCATAAAACTAAAATCACCAACAAACGCGTTAGTGCATTAAAAATGGCCAATTGGTGTTTTATTTTCACAATCTGGTGTATTTATTCGTTTATGCGATACCCTACATTTCTTACGGTTTCGAACCACTCAATTGCCGTGTGTTTATCGAGTTTTTTTCGAAGATTTCGAACATGAACATCAATAAAATTAGAATCTGAATTAACCTCCAGAATATCACCCCAAATATGTTCTGTAAGCTGCAATCTTGTAATTACCCGATTTTTATTCAATACCAAATATTGAAAAATATCAAATTCTTTTTTCGTCAGATTAATAGGGATTTCATTGTAACTGACTTTATAATCCTGCAATTGCAATGAAAAACCATGTATCAGTAAATCATTCAAAGTAAAACCATGCATTCTTCGAATTACCGCAAATAATCTGGCGCTAAGTTCCGTCAAAGCAAAAGGTTTGGTCAAATAATCATCGGCACCAAGATGCAACCCGTTTATTCTGTCGTCAAGTTCTCCACGAGCCGTGATAACAATCACTGCAATTTTTGATTTGGTTTTTCTAATGGTTTTCAAAACCTCAAAACCATCTCCGTCCGGCAAACCAAGATCGAGCAGCATGGCATCATAATCGTTGCTGTTTATTTCTTCTAATGCATCGCTGCAAGTATTCGCGATTTTGCATATATAACCTGCATTGCACAAAAAGTCGTAAACCTCGACAGCAAGTTCCTTATTATCTTCAACAATTAAAATATTCATAAGCACAAGTTCTAAGCGCAACTAAAATTAAGCAATTCTAAAAAGTCCGGTTGCCAATTATTAAAAAATTAACGAATCAAAAAAAAGCTGATAAATTTCTCTATCAGCTTTCTCCATAATTACCCTTTCTGTTTTGCTGCCCTTACAATTCTTCGATAGCAAAACAAAAACAATATTATTTGGTTGCTTTTGCAGGTTCTGATTTAGACGCTTCAGATTTAGAAGCTGTTTTTTTATCAGATTTTGCTTTTTTGTCAGCTTTGTTTTTTGGGTGTTTTGTTGCTTTAACTTCTTTTACAGGAGCTTCTTTTCCTTTTGCAGGAAACGCACTAACCATTGCACTTGTTCCTAAAACTGCTACTAATAACATCAATAAATTTCTCATGATTTCTACTATTTAAAAATTATTACTTTTTATTTTACAGATCAAATTTACCCTCACAAAATGAAGACAAAATGAAGAAAATACCTATCCTGAATAATTTAACTTGACATTAACGGTTTGCGTTTTTCCTACCATATATAGTGATATAAGTTCATTTAATTTTATTAACATAATTTCAAATGCGCTGCTTTTTATCAATCTAAATCTTAGACGCACTGCTGTGCGCCTCTGCTAAAATGAACTTATATCACTTATATGGTGAAAACACATTAATTTTTTCAGAACCCAATCATTTTTAAACCCAATTGTTTATTTTTACAGACTAATATTTTTTCTATGTCAACTCAAAAACGTCTTTTTCTTCTCGATGCTTATGCATTAATTTTTCGTGGCTATTATGCTTTTATAAAAAATCCGCGAATTAACTCAAAAGGAATGGATACATCAGCGATCATGGGGTTCATGAATTCGCTTTTAGATGTTATAAAACGTGAAAAACCGGATCATTTGGCCGTAGCTTTTGATAAAGAAGGAAGCCAGGTAAGAACAGAAATGTATTCTGATTATAAAGCCAATCGTGATGCAACGCCGGAGGCGATTAAAATTGCGATTCCGTATATTCAGGATTTATTAAGAGCCATGCACATTCCTATTATCGAAATGGCAGGATGTGAAGCCGATGATTTAATTGGAACAATTGCCAAACAAGCCGAAAAAGAAAACTACAAAGTTTTTATGGTTACGCCTGATAAAGATTTTGCACAATTAGTGTCTGAAAATATATTTATGTACAAGCCAGCCCGAATGGGAAATGGTATAGAAATTTGGGGAGTTCCCGAAGTTTTGGCAAAATTTGAAATCGAAAGACCGGATCAGGTAATTGATTTTCTTGGAATGATGGGTGATGCTGTCGATAATATTCCGGGATTGCCTGGCGTTGGTGAAGTTACCGCCAAAAAATTTCTGAAAGAATTTGGCACAATGGAAAATCTTTTAGAAAATACGCATTTGCTGAAAGGCAAAATGAAAGAAAACATTGAGGCCAATAAAGACAAAGGAATTTTATCTAAAAAACTGGCTACTATTATATGTGATTGTGATGTTGTTTTTAATGAAAATGACTATGAACTTTCACGTCCGGATATTGAAAAAACCGATGCTATTTTTCAGGAATTGGAATTTAGAAGAATGGCAGAACAATTTGATAATTTATTTAAAATTGGCGGCGGAAATGAACTGGCAAATAAAGGCGACGAAGCCAAATTATACAAAAAACCACAGCCTAAAAACGAAGATCAATTTGATCTTTTTGGCGGAGGTGCAACCATAGATGAACATTCAGAAGAAAGAACATCGTTTTACAATACATTAGAAAACACAACGCACTCCTATCAGGCAATTGAAGGTGATTTAGGTATTAAACTGCTTTTGCAAAATTTACAAAAACAGACTTCGGTTTGTTTTGATACTGAAACGACTGGTTTAGATGCTTTACATGCCGAATTGGTTGGTGTTTCTTTTTCATACGAAAAAGGAAAAGGATATTATGTTCCGTTTCCAGAAAGTCAGGAAGAAGCTCAGGTTTTAATCGATAAGTTCAGACCGTTTTTTGAAAATGAAAACATCGAAAAAATTGGACAGAATTTAAAATACGATTTAAAAATTCTTTCTAATTATGGTGTTACCGTAAAAGGAAAACTTTTTGATACCATGATTGCGCATTATTTGATCAATCCGGATATGCGTCATAATATGGATATTTTAGCTGAAACGTATTTAAAATATTCTCCAAAATCAATTGAAATCTTAATTGGTAAAAAAGGTAAAAACCAAATTTCGATGCGCGATGTTGAATTAGAAGACATCAAAGAATATGCTGCCGAAGATGCTGATATTACGCTCCAACTAAAGGAAGTTTTTACTGCAGAACTGGATAAAACAGAAACTAAAAAGTTATTTGATGAAATCGAAATTCCGTTAGTAAGCGTTTTGGCTGATATGGAAACCGAAGGAATTCGTTTAGATGTAGAGTTTTTAAGCATAATGTCTAAAGAAATGGACATCGAGATTAAATCTTTGGAACAAAAAATATACGAAACCGCGGGAGAGAAATTCAATTTAGCTTCTCCAAAACAATTAGGAGATATTTTATTTGACAAACTAAAAATTGGTGGTGCAAAACAAAAGAAAACCAAAACGGGTCAATATGCAACCGGCGAAGAAGTTTTAACGTATTTGGCAAATGATAACCCAATCGTAAAAGAAATTCTGGATTGGCGACAAATGGTAAAATTACAAAGCACTTATATTTTGGCTTTGCCGGAACAAGTAGACAAAAAAACATTGCGTGTTCATACCGATTATATGCAAACTGTTGCCGCAACAGGTCGTTTGAGTTCTAACAACCCAAACTTGCAGAATATTCCCATTCGTACTGAAAGAGGTCGTCAGATTCGTAAAGCTTTTGTGGCCCGCGATGAAAACCATACTTTAATCTCTGCCGATTACTCGCAAATAGAATTAAGAATTATCGCTGCTTTAAGTGGTGAAGAAAATATGATTAAGGCATTTCAGGACGGAGAAGATATTCACAAAGCAACAGCTTCAAAAGTTTTCAATGTTCCTTTGGAAGAAGTTTCACGCGAACAGAGAAGTAATGCTAAAACAGTAAACTTCGGGATTATATATGGTGTTTCTGCTTTCGGATTAAGCAATCAAACTTCATTATCAAGAAGCGAAAGTGCTGCTTTGATCGAAGCATATTACAAAACATATCCAAGATTAAGATCTTATATTAATGAACAAATAGAGTTTGCGCGCGAAAAAGGATACGTACAAACTATTTTAGGCCGTCGCCGATATTTAAAAGACATCAATTCAGCAAATGCCGTTGTTAGAAGTGCTGCCGAAAGAAATGCTGTAAATGCACCAATTCAGGGAAGTGCTGCCGATGTTATTAAAATCGCGATGATCAACATTCATAAAAAATTAAAAGAAGGAAACTGGAAATCTAAAATGCTGCTACAGGTTCATGATGAGCTTGTGTTCGATGTTCACAACGATGAACTCGAAAAAATTCAGCCCATGATTAAACACGAAATGGAAAATGCATTTATGATGAGTGTTCCTTTAGATGTTGAATTAGGTTTGGGCGCAGATTGGCTGGCAGCGCATTAATTTATTTTAGATTTCTTAATAAAACACCGCAATGACACAAATGTCGCAATGAGACAAACACAAAAAAAAGACTGCCCTTATGGACAGTCTTTTTTTATACAGCATTATTTATTTTAAAATTTAATGAAATTTTCTTGTTGACTCTCGTTCTTTTAATTTTGTTTTGATGACGATCGTTTCATATTCTGAAGTTTCACCTTCTTTTTCTTCTAAACGTTTAATTAATTGTTTAGCAGCAACTTCTCCAATTTCAATTCCGTGTTGGCTTATTGTAGTCAAACTTGGTGATAAACGTCTTGATGCTAAAATTCCATCAGCAAATCCTATTATCGAAATATCTTCGGGAACTCTGAAACCTTTTTGCAAACTCAATCTTAAAGCAGCAACTGAATCATTTTCATCCAAAGCAAAAATGGCATCAATTTTATTATCGAAGATTCTGTCAATTTTAGCTTTCATATCATATTCAGAATCAGTACGAAGAATAATCTTTTCATTTACCGGAATATGATTGTCTTTTAAAGCTTTCAAATATCCATTAGCTCTTAGTTTTCCAACACTTAAATTATCTACCGAAGAAATTAACGCAATATTTTTACATTGTAAATCAATTAAATGCTGCGTTGAATTATATGCCGAATCAAAATCATCAACCACGACTTTGTCACAGTCTACTTCATCAGCAATACGGTCAAACATTACAATTGGTGTTCCGTCATTAATAATAGCAGAAAAATGGCTGTAATCGTGTAATTTCTGAGCTTCTTCTGAAACCGAAAGAATAAATCCGTCGATAGTTCCGTTGCTCAGCATTTCGAGCGTATGAATTTCTTTTTCTAAAGATTCATTCGAAATACAGGTGATTACATTATATCCTTTTTTATCGGCTACTTTTTCGATACCACTAAAGACCTTCGCAAAAAAGGAATTCAATATATTCGGTATAATTACACCAATTGTTTTGGTTTTACGATTCTTTAAATTCAGACCAATAACATTAGGCTTGTAATTTTTGAGTTTGGCATACTCCTTAATCTTCACCTTTGTTTGCTCACTAATCTCCGGGCTGTCGTTTAACGCCTTAGAAACCGTCGATACAGAAACATTTAGTTCTTTCGCAATTTGTTTTAGAGTTGCTTTAGCTTTCATTTAAAAATATTTTATGTAATTAATACAAATATAGTAGAAATACCGAAAATAAAACAAAAAACACACATTCCTATTTAAAATTATAGGGGCTTTTTTAAAATAAAATAAAAAAACATCCAATTTTGAAAACCGCATCTCTAAATATTTCGTTAATAACTTAATATATGTTATTAACCTTATTAAAAAAAACCTTTATTATGAAAAACGAAGTTAAAATTCATGAAGTTGACCCTTCACTGAATAACAGAAGGAGCTTTCTAAAGCTCAGTGGCTTAACATTAGTTAGCGCAGGTTTGGTTTTAGCTGGATGCAGCGATAATGATAACGATGAAGAAATGGACGATACTTCATTGCCGGGAATCAGAAATGGTGTGTTTGATTTGGGTTCCGGAGATTTCGGCGTACTAACTTATGCTTATGCTTTAGAACAGCTAGAAGCAGATTTTTATACAAAGGTTGTAAATGCCACAAGTTTCAATGCTACTTTTAATGATACAGAACGTCAGGTTCTTACTGATTTATATCATCACGAAGTAATACACAGAGATTTTTTTAAAGCAGCATTAACCGGAGCGCTTCCTGATCCAAATTCTCAATTGCTTCCGTCTTTGGCTTTTAACTATGGTTCTTTAAATTTTAACAGCCGTACTGAAGTTCTTGCGACTGCAAAAGCATTGGAAGATACCGGAGTTGCCGCTTATAATGGCGCAGGAAAATTAATTAAAACTCCGGCTTATTTAGTGTTGGCCGGAAAAATTGTTTCTGTTGAAGCAAGACACGCTTCGGCAATTAGAAGTTTGATCAATCCAAATTCAAGTGATTTTGCCGGTGATGATATTATTAGTACATCAACTGGTTTGGATGTTGCTAAAGATCCTTCAAAAATTCTGCCTATTGCAGGAGGATTTATTACCACAAAATTTACTGCCAAATATTTACCTTAATCTTAACTAGCTAAAACTTAGAAATTATGAATATTTTAAAATTTATAGAAACCTTTACTGATGATAGCTTAATGAGAAGCACCGGTTCTCGAAGAGATAGTTTTTCGCAGTTTGGAAACATAGGAAAAACATTGGCATATGCATCAATACCATTCGGATTATCTGCAATGGCAAATAAAGCATTGGCAAAAGATATTACTGCAACACCTGCAACTCCTATTGGTGCTTTGCAGTTTGCACTGACTTTAGAATATCTTGAAAACGAATTTTACGCCATGGCTTTAGATTCAGGAGTAATTCCTGCATCAGAAAATGGCGGGCGTGATTTAAAAGTTTTTCAACAAATAGCAGCACACGAATCAGACCATGTTTCTTTTTTAATTGCAGGATTGGGCGGACCAGCAAGCGCTAATTTTGTTGCAAAACCTACTTTTGACTTTACCGTTGGCGGAGCATTTGATCCTTTTGGTGATTACCCGACTTTTTTAGCATTGGCACAAGCCTTTGAAGATACAGGAGTGAGAGCATATAAAGGTCAGGCCGGAAATTTAATAAGTACACCGGATCTATTGACTGCCGCTTTGCAAATACATTCTGTAGAAGCACGTCACGCATCAGAAGTACGACGCTTACGCGGATTAAAAGGATGGATTTCTAATGAAGAAAGAGGCGCCGGAATGCCGGAAGCCACTCAGGCAGTATATGCTGGAGAGGGAGTTACAATGCAGGCAGGCTATAACACAGCCACTTTATTTGGAGCTGCGGCAGGATCAGAAGCTTATGATGAACCGCTTGCTACACAACAAGTAGTTGATATTGCAAATTTATTTATTGTATAATAAATAAATTCTAAATACAGAACCACCTTCGCGTTATTGTGAAGGTGGTTTTTTTTTATTGTTTTAAATAAAAAACTGATGTCCTGATTTTCAGCATATAAAATAATCATTTCAGGTATTTGGATTTAAAATAATTAATTGTACTTTTGCATCCCCTTTATTGGGGATGGAATGTTTAATTAAAATAATATTATGGACGCATTAAGCTACAAGACAATTTCAGCTAGCAAAGCCACTGTAACAAAAGAGTGGATTGTTGTAGACGCTGAAGGTCATAACTTAGGTCGTCTTGCTTCAAAGGTTGCGATGATCTTAAGAGGTAAGTACAAACCAAGTTACACACCACACGTTGACTGTGGAGATAACGTAATTGTTATCAACTCAGAAAAAATTAACCTTACAGGTACAAAAATGAATGACAAAATTTACATGCGTCATACAGGTTACCCAGGAGGACAAAGAACTTTAACTGCTAAAGTATTGCAATCTAAAAACCCTGCATTATTAGTAGAAAAAGCTGTAAAAGGAATGTTGCCTAAAAACAAATTAGGAGCTGAACTTTTTAGAAATCTAAATGTTGTTGTAGGATCTGAGCACAAACAAGGAGCTCAAAAACCTAGAACTGTTAACCTAAACGATCTTAAGTAATGGGAGTTATTCACAAAATCGGTAGAAGAAAAACCGCTGTTGCACGTGTATATGTTTCTGAAGGAACAGGAAAAATCACTGTAAACAAAAAAGAATTCGCAACTTACTTTCCAACTGCAACTTTACAATACAAAGTTTTACAACCAATGTCTATGACAGAAAATGTAAACAACTTTGATGTAAAAGTAAACGTTTACGGAGGTGGTTCAACTGGTCAGGCAGAAGCTGTAAGAATGGCATTGGCACGCGTTATGTGTGAAGTAAATGCTGAAAACAGAGCTATCCTTAAACCAGAAGGTTTATTAACAAGAGATCCAAGAATGGTTGAACGTAAGAAATTCGGTCAGAAGAAAGCTCGTAAGAGATTCCAATTCTCTAAACGTTAATATTACCTGTCTTGTACATTTGGTACAGGACATCATCAATTATTTATTGAAATTAAAAAACACAGTTGTTGTTGCTCTCCTATCGAGGTAGGAAATAGTTTAGCATCTAAATGAAACTGGGATTGAAAGATTAAAAGATTGAATAATTTTTAAATCATTAAATCCAAAACGGGACATTGCTAATCAACAGAACGTAAACTAGTACAAAAATGGCAAACAAAATAGAAGTAAAAGACTTACTAGAAGCAGGTGTTCACTTTGGACACATGACTAGAAAATGGGATCCAAACATGGCCCCTTACATTTATATGGAGCGTAATGGTATTCACATTATCAATCTATATAAAACTGCAGCTAAAATTGAAGAAGCTAATGAAGCTTTGAAAAAAATCGCAGCATCAGGTAGAAAAATCTTATTCGTAGCTACCAAAAAACAAGCAAAAGACATCGTTGCTGAAAAAGCAAAAGCTGCAAACATGCCTTACATCACTGAAAGATGGCCTGGTGGAATGCTAACTAACTTTGTAACTATCAGAAAGGCAGTTAAAAAAATGTCTTCTATTGATAAAATGAAGAAAGATGGTACTTTCATGACGTTATCTAAAAAAGAGCGTTTGCAAGTTGATCGTCTACGTGCTAAATTAGAGAAAAACTTAGGTTCAATTGCTGATATGTCCAGACTACCTGCAGCATTGTTCGTAGTAGATATCAAAGCTGAACACATCGCAATAAAAGAAGCACAAAAATTAAACATTCCAGTTTTCGCAATGGTTGATACGAATTCTGACCCAAGAGAGGTTGATTACGTTATTCCTGCAAATGATGATGCTTCTAAATCAATTGACAAAATTTTATCTTTAGTAACTGCTGCTGTAATCGAAGGTCTTTCTGACAGAGGTTCAGATAAAGAAGCTGACGTTTTCACAGAAGAAGCTCCTGCTACTGAAGCTGCTGCTCCTGCTGTAGCAGAAGCTGCACCAGCTGCTGAAGCTGCTCCTGCAACTGAAGAATAAATCAAATTTTAAATTCCAAATTTTAAATTCCAAAATCCAAACACAAATTAAAAACGTTATGTTGATAATTTAATAAAATTGGAGTTTGGAATTTAAAAGATGGAATTTTTACTTTTAACATTAAAATTCAAAATATTATGGCAACAATTACTGCTGCAGACGTAAATAAATTAAGACAAACCACAGGTGCCGGAATGATGGACTGTAAAAAAGCTTTAGTTGAAGCTGATGGAGATTTCGATAAAGCTATACAAAACCTTAGAGAAAAAGGACAAAAAGTTGCTGCTAACCGTTCTGACCGTGAGTCTTCTGAAGGAGCTGCTGTTTCTTTTGTTAATGCTGACAAAACTAAAGGAGCTATCATCACTTTAAACTGCGAAACAGATTTCGTAGGTAAAAATGAAGCTTTCGTAACTTTAGCTAAAGAATTAGTTGAAAGAGCTATCAATTTCTCTTCTAAAGAAGAATTCTTAGCTTCAGATTTCAACGGAATTACTGTTGCTGAAAAATTAATTGAGCAAACTGGTGTTATCGGTGAAAAAATCGAAATCGGTGGTTTTGAAATTTTAGAAGGCGCTTTCGTTGGATCTTATGTTCACGTTAACAAAATTGCTGCATTAACTGCAATTTCTGCACCAATTGCTAACGCTGACGTTTTAACTAAAGACGTTTCTATGCAAGTTGCTTCTATGGGAGCTGATACATTATCTTACAAAGATTTTGATCCTGCTTTCGTTGAATCTGAACTTGCTGCCCGTATTGCTGTAATCGAAAAGGATAATGAAGAAGCAAAACGTTTAGGAAAAACTTTAAAAAATGTTCCTAAATATATCTCTTTCTCTCAATTAACTGAAGAAGTTTTAAAACAAGCTGAAGAAGATGCTAAAGCTGAATTAAAAGCTGAAGGCAAACCAGAGCAAATTTGGGACAAAATTATCCCGGGAAAAGTTCAACGTTTCATTTCTGACAATACTACTTTAGATCAGGAGAAAGCTTTATTGGATCAAAACTTCATCAAAGATGACAGTAAAAAAGTTGGTGATTATGTTAAAGGATACAACGTTGAAATTACAGGTTTCAAAAGAGTTACTTTAGGTTAATATATTATTTTTTCAATATAAAAAGCCCGAATATTTACATATTCGGGCTTTTTTATATAAGCTCTGTTTCTATTCTTATTTTTTCTTCTCTACAATTGGAAAATCTCTGGCACGCATTAAAGCATCAGATTTAGGAGCTCTTCCTCTAAAATTCTCATATGCTTTTTCCTGATCAATAGTATTTCCAACACTAAAAACGTTATCATATAATCTTTTTGCTACTTCTTTATCATACGGACCTTTTCCTTCTGTAAAAGCTTCATAAGCATCTGCATTTATAACATCTGCCCATAAATAACTGTAATATCCCGCAGCATATCCATCACCGGAAAAAATATGCCCGAACTGTGGAATTCTATGACGCATTACAATTTCTGACGGCATATGAAGTGCATCTAAAGTCTCTTTTTCAAATTTATGAGGATCAATAGGTGTTGTCGTTAAATGCAGTTTCATATCAACTAACGAACTTGATATTGTTTCTACAGTAGCGAAACCTTCTCCAAAATTAGCTGCTTTTTCTATTCTGTCAACTAATGATTGCGGCAATGGCTCATTTGTTTTATAATGCAAAGCAAATTTATTCAAAACTTCAGGAGTCGCCAGCCAGTGCTCTAATAACTGCGAAGGAAACTCTACATAATCTCTCGCAACAGATGTTCCTGCTAAACTAGGATATGTTACATTAGAACATAATCCGTGAAGTGCATGCCCAAATTCATGAAATAAAGTCGAAGCGTCATCCCATGAAATTAAAATTGGCTCATTTGCAGCTCCTTTAATAAAGTTACAGTTATTAGAGACAATTGTAAGTACTTCTCCATCCATTTTTTGTTGATCACGATAAGAATTCATCCATGCACCGGAACGTTTTCCTGCACGTGCATACGGATCAAAATACCATAGTCCAACCGCTTTACCGGTTATTTTATTACTTACTTCCCAAACACGTACATCAGGGTGATAAACCGGAACATTTGTAATTTGCTTAAAACTTAAATTAAACAATTCTCCCGCAACCCAAAACATACCTTCACGTAAATTTTCTAACTGTAAATAAGGTTTAACCTCATTTTGATCTAAATCGTATTTTGCTTTTCTAACTTTTTCAGCGTAATAACGATAATCCCAAGGTTGAATTTTGAAATTACCCCCTTCTGTATCAACAATTTTTTGCATTTCGGCAACATCCTGATGTACTTTTTCTACAGCAGGCTCCCAAACAGATTCCATTAACTCCAATGTTTTCTTAGGATCTTTTGCCATTTTATTAGACAAACTCCAGTCTGCAAAAGTAGGAAACCCTAATAATTTTGCTTTTTGAGTGCGCAATTGCAAAATAGAAACAAGCGTTGCATTGTTATCATTTGCATTACCATTATCACCGCGTTTTACAAAAATATCGAATGCTTTTTCTCTTAAATCCCTGCGAGTCGAGAAAGTCAAAAATGGTTCAATAGATGAGCGAGTGTTTGCAATACAGCCCATTACATCTAGTTTTCTCGTTTTTGCTTCGGCAATTGCAGCGTTTTTCACTTCAGTTGGCAAACCGTCAAAATCACTTTCTGTTTTTAATGGCACATATTGATTGTGTTCTTCCGCTAATAAGTTTTGACTGAATTTTGTAAAAAGGCTTGCTAATTCCTGATTAATCCCGGCAACTTTCTCTTTGTCTTTTTCATTTAATTTCGCACCTTCACGAACAAAATCAGTATAATACAGCCAAATTAAACGTTGTTGTTCACTAGTAAGTTTTTTACTTTCTTTCGAATTATACAACGTTTCTATTCTTGTAAATAACTTTTTATTTTGAAAAATTTTATCATTGAATTCAGATAATTTTGGAGACATTTCTGTTTCGACAGCATCAAATTCGGGAGTGCTTAAATTTGAACCATAAATACTATAAACAGTATAAATTCGAGCAATTGTTTTTCCGGCGCGTTCTAAAGGCGCCATGGTATTATCAAAAGTTGGTGCTTTTGTATTATTTGCAATAGCATCTATTTCATTAAGTTTTTCCTGAATTGCAAATTGAATTGCCGGTTTAAAGTCAGAAATCTTATACTCATTAAAAGCAGGAACTCCTCCGTAAGGTCCTGTCCATTTTTTAAGCAATGGATTCTCAGAAGTGGTTTGTGCGCTGGCCGCGAATAAAGATGATCCCATAAGAAAAATTGTCATTAATTTTTTCATTATCACTAATTTGATTTGATATAAAATAAAACATGTAACTGTTTCAAATGTAACTAAAAATCGGCGTTCCAAAGAGAATTTTAACTTTCTGTATCTCTCAAAACTGTAGTTTTATTTCAAAATATCCATTCAAAATTATAGATAATACCTTAAATTTGAATTATCATTTACCAAATCCATATGTTTAAAACCAAAAAAGAAATTGTTTTTGTAGTCCTGGCCGGAATTTTTATAACAAATGCTGTTGTGGCAGAACTAATTGGCGGAAAATTAATCCAAATTGGACCATTTGTAATGAGCATCGGAATTTTACCCTGGCCAATTGTTTTTCTAACCACAGATTTAATCAATGAATATTTTGGAGAAAAAGGAGTTAAAAAGCTATCTTTAATAACAGCCTGCTTAATTGCTTATGCTTTTCTAATATTATTTATGGCAATTGTAATTCCGGCAGCAAAAGGAATTAGCCCCGTAAATGATGAACAATTTCACGCCGTTTTTGGGCAAAGTATGTGGATTATTGTGGGTAGTTTAATCGCTTTTATGGCATCTCAATTAATTGATGTTTGGATATTTTGGTTTTTCAAAAGACGAACAGGAGAAAGAAAAATATGGCTTAGAGCAACCGGATCAACAGTAATCTCACAATTATTTGACTCCTTTATTGTACTTGGAATTGCTTTTTGGCTACCCGGAAAAATTGATTTCGACACTTTTATTTCATCAGGATTAACAGGTTATATTTTCAAACTAACCGTAGCAGTTTTATTGACTCCTTTAATTTATGCAGGTCATCATTTGATTAAAAAATATTTGCAAGAAGGAGAAGAAGACCATTCTGAAAAAAAATAAACTGATATTATCACAATGAAAAACAAAACTATACTTCTATTTTTTTCTATAGCATATTGCTTTTTCAGCTGTGGTAATAACGAAACAAAACCGTCTAAAAAAAAACTATCTCCCGTTAATTCCCTAACACCTGTTTCTGAGACTGTTTCTTCAGATACTCCTGCTATTACTGCATCTATAAAAAATAAAACGACTATCGTTAATAAAAAAACACGATCTCCAACCCAAATTGACTCGACAAAAAGTCCAGAAGAAAATACAGATATAGAACTAAAAGAGACAGATAAGGAGTTAATAAGTTTTATCAATATCCGAAAGATACTTACAGGCGCTGAAATTGGAGAAACCTTAACCCAAAAAGAATTAATTCAAAATTTCGAAATTCCGAAAGATGCTGTAAAAATGGTAAAAAGCATTACTAAAACTGCCGAAGATGAGATTGCATTAAAATGGCATTCGACTTGGTTTATAGAAAAAATGTCTGATGCTAAATTCAATGATGGCCGCATGAAAATTAAATTTATCGCCAACAAAATGTACACTTCCGGCGAAGCAATTGGAATTAAATACAATAGAAAAATCTATAATGATTTAGTTATAATTGGGAATTCTGCGTATATCCCAAGTGTAAAAGGATATCATTGGCAAATAGGGAAATAACCCAAATAATTTTTCTTATGCGAGAACAAACAGCTCACAAATTCACTTCTATTTTTTATTTTTCCGCTTTTTATTCATTCTAACAGGGCAATAATATTCACCCAAATTATCTTAATAATTTAAACAATTTCTTTTAACAAGATAATTTTTATAGCAAAATAAAAAACTACTCATAACATACCTCTAAGAATCAATATATTAAGATTAATTGTGAAATAAACACGAAAAAACTTATTATATTATGTTAATTTTTGGAAAAAGATTTTATTTTTGCCGAAAAATTAACAATTAAAAACCCACCAAAATGAAAAAATTAAGCATTTTATTTGTGTCAGTATTGACATTAGGATTAGCAGTAACATCTTGTAGCAGTGACGATGATGACAATGGAACTATCGAAGGAAAATGGCAACTTTCTGAAGTAGGAGTAGTTTTTAACGGTACAGAAGCATTAGAGCCAGCTACAAATGACGGATGTGATAACGATGTTGTGGAATTTAAAACAGATGGTAAATTCGTTGATAGTTACTCAGAATTCACAGATAATAAATGTACTGCTTACACTCAAGAAGGAACATGGACTAAAGACGGAAGCACGTTGACTAAAAAATACGCAAGTGACGATGAAGAAAAAGTGGAAGTTGCTGAATTAACCGGAAGCAAATTAAAATTAAAATTTACTTATTCTGAAGGAGGAGTTACGATTTCAGCTATCCAAGTATACAAAAAAATCTAGGTCTTAGCGACTTATAAATTTTGAAGAGCCTCAAATCTTAATTGATTTGAGGTTTTTTTATACATTTGAAATAAAAAATGGAACCAATAAGATGCAGCTGGTGTACGGCGAGTGATTTATATAAAAAATACCATGATGAAGAATGGGGCGTTCCTGTTTATGATGATCCTACGCTATTCGAATTTTTAATTTTGGAGACTTTTCAGGCTGGTTTAAGCTGGATAACTATTTTAAACAAAAGAGAAAATTTCGGAAATGCATTTGATCATTTCGATTATAAAAAAATAGCAAATTACTCTGAAGAAAAGATCGAAGAGTTATTGCAAAACACAGGAATCATTAGAAATAAACTTAAAATTAAAGCCGCTGTTACAAACGCTCAGGCTTTTATGAAAGTACAAGAAGAATTTGGAAGCTTCTCTGAATATATTTGGAAATTTGTAGACGGAAAACCAATTATAAATAATCCAAAAACCTCAAAAGATGTTCCTGCCACTACTCCGCTTTCTGATGAAATCAGCAAAGATTTAAAAAAAAGAGGCTTCAAATTTGTTGGTTCAACCGTAATTTATGCACACATGCAAGCCACCGGAATGGTCAATGATCATGCCGAAGATTGCTGGACGAGAACTCAGTAAACAGTCGCAGTTTTCAGTACCAGTTTTCGATTTTACAAAAACTTGAAACCTGAAACTTGAAACTTTTTTAAGCTTCCAAACAAAAAATACATATATTTGCTTCACACTTTAGGGGTGTCTACAAACTTGTAGGCTGAGATTTTACCCTCTGAACCTGATCTAGTTCATACTAGCGTAGGGAAAAGTAAGATGACTTCTGCGCGCATTTTTATGCGTTCTTGTAGCCATTCCTAAAGTATAACACATACTAAATTCAAAAGGAATGGAACTAAAAATCAACCAACAAATCAAACAATTCAATGCTGAATCGCTTAGCGTTCAATCATTGCTTGATCTCGAAATTCCCAACAAACAAAACGGAATCGCCGTTGCTGTTAACAACACCGTTGTTCCAAAACTAAACTGGAACCAATATCTAGTACAGGAAACCGACGAAATTTTAATTATTTCAGCAACGCAAGGCGGATAATATGGCTGCTTAAACGGGCAGAAACGGCAACAAGAAATTTATTTTCAAAAACAAGATTAAAAACATACAACAGAAGACGCACAGCTGTGCCCTCTACAGAAAACCATTTTGCAACACACATTTTACAATTCACAAGCTATGACTACAGAAGAACAAATCTCCAGAACTCCTTTTCCTAATTCAAAAAAAATATACGTCAATGGCGAAATTCATCCCATAAAAGTGGCGATGCGCGAAGTTATTCTTAGCGATACCAAACTTTCAAATGGCGGAATCGAGAAAAATCCGCCTGTAACTATTTATGATACTTCCGGAGCTTACACCGATCCAAATATTGAAATCGATATTAGAAAAGGATTGCCACGCTTGCGCGAAAATTGGATTTTAGAGAGAAATGACGTCGAAATTCTAAACGAAATATCTTCTGATTACGGTCAAACCCGACTGAAAGACGAAAGCCTAAATCATCTTCGATTTGAATACCTGCATCAACCAAAAAGAGCTAAAAAAGGTGCAAACGTAACGCAATTGTATTACGCAAAACAAGGAATTATTACTCCGGAAATGGAATATATTGCCATTCGTGAAAATCAACGTATTGAACTTTTAAACGAACAAACCAAAGCGATGCGTTGTCAGCATGACGGACATAGTTTTGGAGCCAATACACCAAAAAGCAAAATTACTCCAGAATTTGTTCGTAGCGAAGTAGCTTGCGGAAGAGCCATAATTCCAAACAACATCAATCATCCTGAAAGCGAGCCTATGATTGTGGGTCGCAACTTTTTGGTAAAAATAAACGCCAATATTGGTAACAGTGCCGTGACTTCAAGCATCGAAGAAGAAGTTGAAAAAGCCGTTTGGGCTTGCCGTTGGGGTGCAGACACAATTATGGATTTATCTACAGGAAAAAACATTCACGAAACCAGAGAATGGATTATTCGTAATTCACCTGTTCCAATAGGTACCGTTCCTATTTATCAGGCTTTAGAAAAAGTAAAAGGAATTGCCGAAGATTTAACCTGGGAAGTTTTCCGTGATACTTTAATCGAACAGGCAGAACAAGGTGTTTCGTATTTTACGATTCACGCCGGAGTTTTATTACGTTACATTCATTTAACCGCTGATCGCGTTACCGGAATCGTTTCTCGTGGTGGTTCTATTATGGCTAAATGGTGTTTATTTCATCATAAAGAAAACTTTCTATACACGCACTTCGAGGAAATCTGCGAAATCATGAAACAATATGACGTTGCATTTTCTTTAGGCGATGGTTTACGTCCGGGTTCAATTGCCGATGCTAATGATGCAGCTCAATTTGCCGAATTAGAAACTTTAGGTGAACTGACTAAAATTGCATGGAAACACGATGTACAAGTTTTCATTGAAGGTCCTGGTCACGTGCCAATGCACATGATAAAAGAGAATATGGACAAACAATTAGAACATTGCAGCGAAGCTCCTTTTTATACACTTGGGCCATTAACAACTGATATTGCACCAGGTTACGATCATATCACATCGGCAATTGGGGCTGCGATGATTGGCTGGTACGGCTGTGCAATGTTGTGTTATGTTACGCCAAAAGAACATCTTGGTTTACCTAATAAAAAAGACGTTAAAGACGGAGTAATCACCTATAAAATATCTGCTCACGCTGCTGATTTGGCAAAAGGTCATCCGGGTGCGCAATATCGAGACAATGCTTTAAGCAAAGCTCGTTTTGAATTCCGTTGGGAAGATCAGTTTAATTTATCTCTGGATCCGGATACGGCAAGAGAATTTCACGATGAAACTCTTCCTGCTGATGGTGCAAAAGTGGCGCATTTCTGTTCGATGTGCGGACCAAAATTCTGCTCAATGAAAATATCTCAGGAAATTAGAGATGTGGCTGCCGCCGAAAAAGGCATGCAGGAAAAATCAGAGGAATTTATTGAACAAGGCAAAGAAATCTATATCTAGTCGTAAGATGATTTTTGTAAAATGTGAAATGTAAAACACTATCTCATTTCACATTTTACAAACAACATTTCATTTCTAACATTTCACAAAAAACATTTTACCAGTATGATCGTAATTACAAATCCTTCTCCAATTATAAATGAAATGGAAATTATTGATTCTTTATTTGAAGAAGGTTTGTCTTTACTTCATATTCGGAAACCAGATTTTTCTGAGATGGAAATGGCTCAATTTATTCATCAGATAAGATTAGAATTTCGATCGAATTTAGTCTTACACAACCATCATGAACTGGCCGGGGATTTTGGAATTAACCGGATACATTTTTCTGAAAAGGAAAGAAAAAATTTGAATGATCTTCCTGCAAGGTTTCCAAAATCTTATAGGTATAAATCAACATCAACACATTCGATCGAAGATTTCAATGCATTAGAAAATTTTGATCATGCTTTTCTAAGTCCTGTTTTTAAAAGTATTTCCAAAGACGATTATTATCCAAAAGAAAACCTTTTTGAAGCATTAAATTCAAGAACAAATAGCGAAATAAAAGTTATCGCTTTAGGCGGAATTGAGTCTGAAAACATCAAAAAAACACTTGAAAATGGTTTTGATGATATTGCACTTTTAGGAGCTGTCTGGAAAAATGAAAACCCGGTAAAACAATTTAGATTATGTCAGGAAATCGCCCATTCGTACTTAGTATAGCCGGCTTCGACCCATCTGGCGGTGCCGGAGTTTTAGCAGATATTAAAACATTTGAACAGCATCAGATAACAGGATTTGCCATTATAACGGCGAATACAATTCAAACCGAAAATGAGTTTATAGACATCCAATGGATAAATCTAAGTTTTGTGATTCGTTCGATTGAAACGGTATTTGAAAAGTATAAAATCAATGCTGTAAAAATTGGAATTATTCCAAATCTGCATTATCTAAACCGAATTCTTGCAACGATTAAACTGCTTTCTCCTTCAACTCAAATTGTTTGGGATCCTGTTTTAAAATCGACCACAAAATTTGAGTTTCTGAGTATTGAAGATCGTTTAAACCTGAATAAAATCTTATCTAAAATTGATTTGATTACGCCAAATTATAATGAAATTGAGATCTTATTTCCCGGTTTTATTCAACATCAATTAAGAATGCAGAACGAAATTTCAACTACTATTTTATTAAAAGGCGGACATAATCCTTCAGATATTGGAGCAGATCGTTTGTTTCTAAAAAATGAAATCATTGATTTATTGCCCTCACAAGAAAAATGCTTTGAAAAACATGGTTCCGGCTGTGTATTATCAGCAGCAATTGCCTCAAATCTCGCATTAAAACAAACTCCGAAAGAAGCTTGCAAAAATGCCAAAACCTACATAGAAAAATACCTGAGTTCAACTTCAACTTTAATCGGATATCATTATGTACAATAAATTGCAATACATCTCACAAGGAAACACAATCGAAGAACAATTGTATGCTATTCATCAGGCGCTGGATGCCGGTTGTGATTGGGTACAAATGCGTTTTAAAAACCAAACTGCCAAAGACACCTATGTTTTAGCAGAAGCGGTAAAATTTTTATGCGAAGAATATCTGGCTAATTTTATTGTAAACGACAATCTTTATCTGGCACAGCAAATTACTGCTGATGGCGTGCATTTGGGCTTAACTGATATGAATATTGCAGAGGCAAGAGCAATTTTGGGAAACACAAAAATTATTGGAGGAACAGCAAATACTTTCGAAGATATTCAAAAACACGTAAAAAATGGCTGCGATTATATTGGTTTAGGACCATTCCGTTTTACACAAACCAAAGAAAAACTAAGTCCGATTTTAGGCTTATCAGGGTATTTTGAAATACTAAAAAAACTCAAAAACAATAAAATTGAGATTCCAGTATATGCCATTGGTGGAATTAATCTACAAGATATTAATCCATTAATGGAAACCGGAATTCACGGTATTGCTGTTTCGGGAATGATCACACAGTGTACCGAAAAAGACAAATTAATTCAACAACTAAACGAAAAATTATATGCAAACGTCATTGTTTAATATTGGAGACAAAACCTTTAAATCCCGACTGTTTTTAGGAACGGGAAAATTTGGTTCGAATCTTGAAATGGAAGAAGCTATTTTAGCTTCCGAAAGTGAATTTGTGACTGTTGCCTTAAAACGTATTGATCTGGAAACAGAAACAGATGCTATTTTATCGCATTTAAAACATCCAAATATTCACTTATTACCCAATACTTCGGGTGCAAGAAATGCTAAAGAAGCTGTTTTTGCAGCACAATTAGCCCGCGAAGCATTAGAAACAAATTGGGTAAAACTAGAAATTCATCCCGATCCGAAATATCTGATGCCGGATCCAATCGAAACTTTAAAAGCAACCGAAGAACTGGCTAAACTTGGTTTTTTTGTTCTTCCGTATATTCATGCAGATCCTGTTTTATGCAAACATTTAGAAAATGCAGGAACAACCGCCGTAATGCCTTTAGGATCTCCAATTGGGACTAATAAAGGATTAAAAACAATTGATTTTCTTGAAATTATTATCGAGCAAAGTAACGTTCCTGTAATTATAGATGCGGGAATTGGATCTCCGTCTGATGCCGCAAAAGCAATGGAAATTGGTGCCGACGCTGTTTTGGTCAATACTGCAATATCCGTAGCCGGAAATCCAAGATTAATGGCTGAAGCCTTTAAAGAAGCTGTTATGGCAGGCAGAAAAGCCTTTGAAGCCAAAATTGCAAATCAACAGAATTATGCTACTGCATCAAGTCCTTTAACATCTTTCTTATATGACTAGTTTTTAATCTCTCGCAGATTTGGCAGATTGAGCAGATTTTTTTGCACGTTTTAATTAATAATGATCTGCTCAATCTGCCAAATCTGCGAGAGAAAAATCTAAAAAGTAGGAAATTTCACTATATTTTATTTTAAATTAAAGCTACATTCATGTCAGAAAATGAAATTTCATATAAAGTAAGAGGTGCAATATTTACGGTATACAATATTTTAGGTCCTGGACTATTAGAATCAGTTTACGAAAGTGCTTTACACTACCAATTAAACAAGGATGGATTAAATACCATCAAACAAATTAATTTACCCGTTAAATATGATAATGTAGATTTGGATATTACTTTTCGATTAGATCTATTAGTTGAAAACAAAGTAATTGTTGAACTAAAATCTGTTGATGAATTGAAATCTATTCACTTTAAACAATTAAATACTTATTTAAAACTAACAAATAAAAAGCTAGGATTATTAGTCAATTTTAATTGTATCAACATTCTAGATAATATACATCGAGTTGCAAACAAAATCTGATCTATCTATAAAAATCCGTGTAAAACATATCAATCCAATGAAAACATTCAAATCGGTTTTTGAACAATATGATTGGGATACTATTCAATCTAAAATATATACAACTTCATCGAAAGATGTAGAACGCGCTTTGGCAAAAACCAAACGAAATCTCGATGATTTTTTAGTTTTGATTTCTCCCGTTGCCCAAAATTATCTGGAGCAAATGGCCCAACAATGCCATGAAATCACTAAAAAACGTTTCGGAAAAACGATACAAATGTATGCACCACTTTATTTGAGTAATGAATGCCAGAACATTTGCACCTATTGCGGCTTTAGTTTAGACAATAAAATCAAAAGAAAAACACTTACTGATGCAGAGATAAAACTTGAAGTTGAAGCTTTAAAAAATGCTGGGTTTGATCATGTTTTATTGGTTACAGGCGAAGCAAATTATACCGTAAATATTAATTATTTCCTGAATGCAATCGCTTTAATAAGAAAACAATTTTCGATTATTTCTGTTGAAGTGCAACCGCTTTCTACAGAAGATTATGAACGTTTACATGAAGCCGGAGTCTATTCCGTTTTAGTTTATCAGGAAACATACCATCAGGAAGTATATAAAAAATACCATACAAAAGGCAAAAAATCAAATTTTGATTACCGACTTGAAACTCCTGACCGAATTGGAACTGCAGGAATTCATAAAATTGGTCTGGGCGTTTTATTAGGTCTGGAAGATTGGCGAACGGACAGTTTTTTTAATGCTTTACATTTAGATTATCTTCAAAAAAAATACTGGCAAACTAAATATTCAGTTTCATTTCCGAGATTACGCCCCGCAGAAGGCATTATTGAACCCAATTTTATTATGGATGATAAAGATTTGACACAACTTATTTGCGCGTACAGATTGTGGAATGAAGATCTGGAAATCTCCATTTCGACTCGTGAAAATGAAAAATTCAGAAACAACATTATTCCAATTGGCGTAACGAGTATGAGCGCAGGTTCAAAAACAAATCCCGGTGGTTATGTTGTTGATCCGCAATCTTTGGAACAGTTTGAAATCAGCGACGAACGTTCGGCAAAAGAAATAGCGCAAATTATAACCGACTCCGGTTATGAACCAATCTGGAAGGACTGGAGCAAAAGTTTTAGCAATTCCATCTAACATTTTACAAAATACATTTTACAAAAAATGAGTATCATACAAGAATTTTTACGTTACAACAGACAAACTATATTACCTGAAATTGGCGATGAAGGGCAGGAAAAACTGAAAAAAGCAAGAGTTTTAGTAATTGGCGCGGGCGGTTTAGGATGTCCAATTTTACAGTATATTTCAACCGCCGGAGTTGGTTTTATCGGAATTATGGATTTCGATACGATTGAAATTCACAACCTGCACCGTCAAATATTATATACTGAAAATGGAATAGGGAAAGAAAAAGCGCTTGTTGCTAAGGAAGTAGTTTCGAAACTAAATCCGCTGATTGAAGTTATTGCAATTCCTGAAAAACTGACTGTAGAAAATGCTTCATCAATTATTCAGCAATATGATATTGTAGTTGATGGTTCAGATAATTTTACAACACGTTATTTGGTAAACGATACTTGCGTTGAATTCAACAAACCTTTAGTTTATGGAAGCATCTTAAAATTTGAAGGACAGGTTGCTGTTTTTAATCATAACGGGAGTAAAAACCTGCGTGATTTATTTCCTGAAATGCCGGATCCAAAAGATGTTCCAAATTGTAATTTAAATGGCGTTTTAGGAACGTTACCCGGAATTATAGGTACAATGATGGCGCATGAAACACTTAAATTAATCTTAGAATTACCAACTTTAAAAAACGAATTGGTACTTTTTAATACTTTGAATTGGAGTTTTACAAAACTAAATTTTTAGAACTCAATTTCATCTCCAATTTTAATTAATCCGCTATTTAAACTCACAATATTAGTTCCGAATAAGACCGAATTATTAAAATTTCTGTATTTGCTCAACGTTTTCAAAGGTTCTTTTTTTACAATTCCTTTTTGCGGATCATTATTCACCATAATACATCTTCCGCAAGGTTTTACATTTTTAAACTGAACTTCTCCAATCTTAAAAGTTTTTAAATCGTCTTCTTCATGAGCAGTTTGAGTGCTTATCACAATATTTGGGCGGAATCTTAAAACGGTGATTTTATCTTCTAATTTTTCATTCAAAAAATCGAGGCTTTCTGTTCCAATCAGTAAATAAGGATATCCATCTGCAAGACTTACATTGAAAGTTTCTTTGAGTCTTGAACTTTCATGTTTTCGATCTCCGCTTTTGATAATTTTCACCAATTTACATTCAAAACCCAGCTGTTTACTGAACCATTTTGATGTTGATTTATTCACTTCAACAACTTCACTTTTATCATCCCATACATTTACTTTTAAAGGAATATCTAAATGTTCGGCTGTAGAAAATTCATGTTTTTCGTCCTGAAAAGTAATGCTGATTTTTCCATCTGAAATTTGTGGATAAAACTGACTCATTATCGGATGTTCTCTTTGTGTTATAAATTGATTTTCAGCATCAATTAACATCCAGCGACGATCGTTTTCAAACCCCATTTCTTCTGCAAAAGCTTGTTGACAGCTAATTCCGGCAAGACTTTTTATCGGAAAAATATAAATTTCTTTTACAATATGAATCGCACTCATTATTTCTTATTTTCTAAAATAAACATAAATTCTTCACGATCGATTTCGCGACAGCCCAAACTTTCCAGATGTGGATTATGTACCTGACAATCCAGTAGTTTATATTTTTTTTCTTTTAACGAATTTACCAAAGCTATAAAAGCCACTTTTGATGCATTTGATACTTTCGAAAACATACTTTCCCCACAAAAAACATGACCTAAATCTATTCCGTATAAGCCGCCTACTAAAACCTCATCTTGCCAAACCTCAACAGATTTTGCCATTCCCTGAGCATGTAATTCACAATAAGCGTCGATCATTTCGTTTGAAATCCAGGTTCCGTTTTGTCCTTCACGTTTTATTTTCTGGCAATTTAAAATAACAGCTTCAAAATTTTGGTTAAAAGTTACTTTAAATTGATTTCTATTCAAAATGTTTCGCATGCTTTTAGAGACAATCAGTTCATCCGGAAACAAAACCATTCGAGGATCCGGCGCCCACCACAAAATAGGTTCCCCTTCATTAAACCACGGAAAAATACCACTTTTGTACGCTAATTTCAATCTTTCGGGATTTAAATCACCGCCAATTGCCACAATTCCTTCTTCATCAGCCTCTGAAACCGGAGGAAAAAATAAATCTTTAAATACGTAATACATCTTAAATTACAATTTTTAAATTCTAATTCTCTCAATATTGTCATTGCGAGGAACGGAGCAACCACACTATCAAAAAACCAGTTAATTTAGCAAATGAGATTGCTTCGTTCCTCGCAAGGACTAAACTTTGACAAAGGTTTACGACAAAACTAAGGTTAAAACAAAAAATTCCAAACCCCAATTACACGCAAATGAATTGGAATTTGGAATTTATAATTGGAATTTAAACTTTTAGAAAGGCAAATCGTCCGGTTCGTCTTCGTTTAAATTTGTTGCCGGAGCAAAAGCTTCTGCAGCAGGCATTGGAGGTGTTTGCGCAGGACCTTCCGGTGCTACTCTTTCGATTCTCCACCCTTGAATACTATTGAAATATCTGGTTTCTCCTTGTGGATTAACCCATTCTCTTCCTCTTAAATTGATAGAAACTTTTACCGCTTCTCCTTGCTTATAGCTGCTCAACAAATCGCATTTATCTTGTGTAAATTCGATTAAAATATGTTGTGGATATTGCTCGTCTGTAGTAACAACTAATTCTCTTTTTTTGAATGAGGCACTAACTTGTTGCTCCGGGTTTACCACTTTTACTTTTCCTATAACTTCCATCTTCGTCTATATTAATTATTGTTTCTTTTCTTATTTCTTAGCTAAAAGTACTTTCCAGGCCGATGTAATATCATCCTTATTCAGGTATTTTTTGGCTTCTAAATGTATTTTTTCCTGATCATCGGAACTTAAAACTCCTTTCACAGAAAAATTTTCTTTCACAAATATACTAACTTCTTCGGTTGTAGGCAAGGCTTCTATATTTCCTAATTTTCCCAGATCATTTCCATCAAAAACAGGGCTTTCTTTGATATAATTTGGAATAACATCTACGCCAACACCTAAAGTTGTAAGTGGTTTTTGTACTTCAAAAAGTCCTTGATTAGATCTTGAGTACCAATTATTTCCCAATCTTGAAACCAGATCAATTTTATGCTGATCGATTGCTCCGTTTTCATCTAAAACGGATTCATGAATATGTATTTTTACGACTTCACAAAGTATCAGATTTCCTGCTCCGCCTTCTGTTCCTAACGGAATAATCTGCGTGACTTTGCATTCAAACTGCACCGGCGACTCTTTTACGCGATACGGTTTTACTAAATCTGACGGAATTTGTGTTAATCCGGCTTTTATAAATTCATTTATACCTTCTGCATATTCTGTGCTCGCTAATGAAGTTTGCTGTACCAAATCATAATTTACAACATTTATAACTACTTCACGCGTTGCTTCAACATTAATTAAAGTATGTTTTACGGTATTATCGCGAACACGTCGAGCCGGCGAAAAAACCAAAATTGGCGGATTGGCACTAAATACATTAAAAAAACTAAACGGCGATAAGTTCGGAATTCCTTTTTCGCTAATGGTACTGGCAAAAGCAATAGGCCTTGGCCCAACGGCACTTTGCAGATAACCATGTAATTTTGCTGTAGTAATTTCTTTTGGATTAATGCTAATCATAATTTTTTCTTTTAAACCAAAGCTCTTTTTGGTTACTGCAAAAGTATAGAAATCGTTTAAGCCAAAGAAATAGTTTTCGCCTTAAAACAAAAAAATCTTTAAACGGTTACAAAATATTAAATGTGTATATTTCGTTATATTTATACCTCAAAAATTAATTTATGTCTTTTTCTGAAAGAAGAAATACAACGCGCTGGATTATCATCTTTATATCATTCACAATTATTTCCCTGATTCTTTGGAACACTTATACTTTTTTCCAAATTTTCAAAAATGAAGAACGAATTAAAATGAAACTTTTGGCCAATGCACAAATCGCACTTATTAATGCCGATGAAAATACTGACCTCGAACTTCCGCTTCAGATTTCAAGCAATAATACTTCGATTCCGGTCATATTAACCATGTATGACAAAATTCTTACCACCAGAAATGTTCCTGAAGAAGTATTAAAAGACGAAAAAAAATCAATGCAGTTTTTGAGAAATCTGAAAAATGAAAATGAGCCAATTGTTTTTGAATATTCTCCCGGAAAATATCAAAAACTGTATTATGGAAATTCGTCATTACTGAATAAACTTAAATATTATCCAATTGCTTTATTACTGATTATTTTTTTATTTGGCGCTTTGATTTACAATTTTTACAAGAGTACCAAAATGGCAACGCAAAATAAACTTTGGGCCGGAATGGCAAAAGAAACCGCGCATCAAATTGGGACACCTTTATCGTCGTTAATTGGCTGGGTTGAAATTTTAAAGACGGAAGAAATTGACCAGTCTATAACTTTTGAAATTCAAAAAGATATTGAACGTCTGCAAACTATTACAGATCGTTTCTCTAAAATTGGTTCTGTTCCTGTTTTAGAAGTCCATGATATTGTGGAAGAAACCTTGAATTCATACGAATATTTGCAATCTCGTTTTTCTAAACAGGTTGAATTTTCATATCATGCGCCGGATGAACCAATTTTGGTTATGATAAATCCAACATTACATAGCTGGACAATAGAAAATTTGGTGAAAAATGCGATTGATGCCATGAAAGGAAAAGGAACTTTGGAATTTAATATCGAACAAGATTCTCATCACGTAAAAATAACTGTAAAAGATTCAGGAAGCGGAATTCCAAAAAAACAATTCAAAACTATCTTTGAACCCGGTTTTACGACCAAAAAACGCGGTTGGGGATTGGGACTTTCTTTAACCAAAAGAATCGTCGAGGAATATCACAGCGGTAAAATAAAGGTTTTACATTCTGAAATAGGAAAAGGAACTACTTTTCAAATTCAATTAAATAAAAAAGTGTAGCAAATCTTTGCTACACTTTTTTATTTTGTCAAATCGAGCGGAGTCGAGATTTTTTTTATGTTTTGAAATGAAAAGGCTTCGACTTCGCTCAGCCTGACAACGTCAAGATGCTTATTAACTTTACAGATTCGCCTGAATACTTTTCGCCAAAGCTTCAAATTCTTCTTTTGAAAGTGATACTTTATTATGAAAACGCATTTCATCCATTTCGTTTAAAGGAATCAAATGAACGTGTGCGTGAGGAACTTCTAAACCAACAACTGCCATTCCGATTCTTTTGCAGGGAACCGTTTTTTCTAAAGCAATTGCAATTTTCTTAGAAAACTTCATTAATCCCAAATACAATTCATCTTCCATATCAAAAATCTTATTGATTTCTTGTTTTGGAATACAAAGTGTGTGTCCTTTTGCATTTGGATTTACATCTAAAAAAGCCAGATAATTATCATCTTCGGCAATTTTATAAGCTGGAATTTCTCCGTTTACTATTTTGGTAAATATGCTCATTGTGTAATCGTTAATTTGGTGAATTGTTTAATCGGTTAACCGATTAAACAAATAAACGGTTAAACTTTTAAAAAATTTAGTCTCTTGTAATTTCTAATATTTCGAATTTCAAAACTCCATTTGGCACTGTAATTTCAGCTACTTCACCAACTGATTTTCCAAGTAAACCTTTTCCAATAGGAGACGTTACCGAAATTTTTCCGGTTTTCAAATCAGCTTCACTTTCGGCAACAAGCGTATATTTCATTTCCATTCCGTTGCCTTGGTTTTTAATTTTTACATTAGAAAGCACCAATGCTTTTGAAACATCTAATTGCGATTCGTCTATTAATCTTGCATTTGAATATACTTCTTCCAGTTTATTAATTCTCATTTCTAATAAACCTTGTGCTTCTTTAGCGGCATCGTATTCTGCATTTTCAGATAAATCACCTTTGTCTCTCGCCTCTGCTATATCCTGAGATGCCTTTGGTCGCATTACACTTTTTAAGTGCTCCAACTCATCTTTTAGTTTTTTTAATCCTTCTGCTGTATAATAAGATACTTTACTCATAACTTCATCGTTTATATAAATACAAAAAATCCCATCGGGACGGGATTTTGTATTACAAATATACTATAATTTTTTATAGTACATAATTATATGTTAATCATATAGAATTCAAATCTAAATAATTTAATTTTGTTTCACTAATACTATTAAAAATAATGAAAAAAATCTGGCTGTTTATCGTATTTACCTGTGTGCTTTTATCTTGTAGTGATAATAATAAGACCAATAACAATCCTAATATTCCAAATTATTCGGTAAATGCTTATCTAAATACGAATTTACCATCATACAATAATCTTTTATATATCAGCAGCCCTGTTTACGTAGCAAATTATGGTGCAAAAGGCATCATTGTAATGAAAACCGGCGAAGGAACTTATACCGCATTTGATGCTGCATGTCCTAATCAGCCTCTAGTATCTTGCGCCGCTATGACAATTGATGGTATTTATGCTGTTTGTTCCTGCGATAAAACATCTTACAATTTATTTACAGGACTTGGCGGTCAGGAATATCCAATGAAACAATATCGAACTGAATTATCCGGAACATCTGTTCATGTTTATAACTAACAAAAAAAGCCTGAAAATTTAAAACTTTCAGGCTTTTTTGTTTCTGTTACTTTTTAGAATTTCAGTGTTAATCCAGCTAAGAAATTAATTCCTGCCTGAGGATAATAGTATGGATAAACATCGTACATATAACCGTTTGAAACATATTTTTTATCCAGAAAATTATTTACCAAACCGGTAATCATTATCGATTTGAAAATAGTTTTTGGTTTTATTTCAAATGAAACATTTAAATCGTTTACAAAATAATCTGCCAGTTTAGCATCCGGCAACTCTATATTATTCATGTATTGTTCGCCAACATATTTTTGCAGTAATGAAATATGTAAATTCTCAATTGGACTGTAAACTATAATATTTCCTGCAATTATTTCCGGTGAATAAGCGATAGATGTAGTTCCGTAGTTTTGTCCTTCAACAGCCAAATCAACATTTTTATTACTGCTTAAAGTAAAGTTTGGACGCAGCATAAATTTTTCTGAAAGCTTAATTGTCGCATCAGCTTCAAAACCTAAACGGTAACTTTTTTCACTGTTTGAACGAATCGGAGATCCAACATCGTCTAATGTTCCGGTTAAAATCAACTGATCTTTGTACGCCATATAATAAAAGTTCGAATTCAATTGAAACTTCTCTGAATTGAATCTCCAACCTAATTCAAAATCATTCAATTTTTCAGGTTTTACATTTCCGCCTTCATAATCGGTTCTGTTTGGTTCACGATTGGCTCTTGCGTATGAAAAGTAAAGGGTGTTTTTTTGATTGATTTCGTAATTCAAACCAGCTTTTGGATTAAAGAAATTGAAATTATCATCAACCACACCAGTTTCGATACTATTGGCTTTATATTTTACATTTCGGTATTGCAAATCACCATAAAAACTCAACTTTTCTGTGAATTGATAATTGACTTTCGCGAAAACATTTCCGTCTGTTTTTGTCGAAAAATCATCATAATAATGATCTCCCAATTCTGATTGTGAAGCGTATCTTGACCAGATTACTTTACCGTAATGATCGCCTTCATATTTGTTCCAGCCGCCGCCAAAAATAGCGTCAAATTTTTCATCTTTATATTTTACAGAAAATGTAGTTCCGTAAAAATCATTATCCAACCATTTTTGGCGAATTAAATCAGTTGTAGTTATTGCTCCAACCGGTAGCAAACCATATTCAGCCATATCTGCATCTTCCTGATAATTTTCGTAATAGCCTTTTCCTTTTGTGTAATGAAGAGCCAAATTCGTGCTCCATTTATCAGACCATGATTCACTCCAATGCAATTGATAATGATCTTGTTGGTAATTATCGGTTTCATTATTATAGAAACGAACATTTCCAGCTTCATCAGTATACATTCCTGCAGAGTTAAAAGTACGATCGCTATTTAGGGTTTCTGCATCAATTCCGTTCCAGGATTGGTATGTTTTTTCAGTTCCGCCAAAAACCAATGCTTTAATCAAAGTGGTTTTACCAACATAACTTCCCTGCAGGAAATAGGATTTTAAATCAGAACTTCCACGATCAATATAACCATCTGATTTAAGTCTGGACAAACGTCCGGCCAATTCAAAATGATCATTTAATAAACCTGTACTAAATTTTACTGTGTTTTTTTGAGAATTAAAACTTCCGTATGAGCTTGAAATTTCGCCATTTGCTTTAGATGCATAATTATCTGTAAGCATATTTAAACTGGCACCAAAAGCAGCAGAACCGTTTGTTGACGTTCCTACACCGCGCTGTAATTGTAAACTTTCTACAGATGAGGCAAAATCCGGCATGTTTACCCAAAATGTTCCCTGACTTTCGGCATCATTATACGGAATTCCGTTTATGGTAACATTAACTCTCGTTGCATCACTTCCGCGGACTCTGATTCCGGTATAACCAAAACCATTTCCTGCATCAGAAGTTGTAACAACAGAAGGCAAATAGTTCATTAAAATTGGAATATCCTGACCAAGATTTCTGTATTTAATATCTTTTTTATCCAGATTACTAAACGTAACCGGCGTTTTTGCAGTAACACGAACGGCAGAAACCAAAACATTATCAAGCTGATTGACTTGGGTTGAATCTTGTTCTTGCGCAAAAGAGAACAGAGAATAGAATAAAGAGAATAGAAGAAAAAAAATAGATTTTTGGCTCAACTTTGAACCTTTGTAACTTTGCAACTTTGTACCTGTAAAAGTACCTTCAAAAAATGTTTTCATCCGTAAAAAATTACGAATAAAAGGGGGAATTATTCTTTTGTTAAATTAATAAATGTGTTTCACGACAAAATAGTGTATACGCTAAAATTGTCGTTTATTTCCCTTAGCAACATTACTCGCTCAGGTTCTTTGGGTATGATCTCAGCTCGTTATTTAGAGCACCCCTTTGAGACGGGACAAAAGTAATGCTAAAAATATCAAAAATCAAAAGACAATAGCAAAAATCAATTACAATTACAAAAAACTGAAATTGTAATTTAATCTAAATTAGGTTTTCTGCGAGATTGCTTTATTTCAGAAATATTCTTTTTGTCCTTGATTCGCTTTTTGATAACTGATTTTGGAATCTTGGTTGCCTTGCGGACTTTAGGAACAAATAATCCTTTTTTTATGATTTCGAGAAAACGTTTTACAACAATATCTTTATTTTTAAGCTGACTTCGATCTTCATCACAATTTAAAATCAGAATATTTTCTGTCGTTAATCTGGCTGCAATATTGGTCTGTAAAAGCAATTTTTCTTCTTCAGATAAAGCCTGAGAAGTATTCAAATCAAAAGTCAGAACCACTTTTGAAGAAACTTTGTTTACATTTTGTCCGCCTGCGCCACTGCTACGAACAGCTTTAAAACTTAATTCTGATATTATTTTTTCTATATCCATTATTGTGGCTGATGAGCTGGTTTTAATAAATCATTTACTGTTTTTACCGGATTAAAAGTAATCAACGGAACAGCAACAAAAATAGTCAGCCAATTTGCCATTGCACCGTTCCATAATCCAGGCAACTCATAACTTTTAACTATTTTTCCGTCAACACTTTTCTCTACAATAAATCCTGTTTTATGATCTACAAATTGAGTTAGATCAAACTTTTGATTTTTATAGTTTTTAATTCCGCAAACTAAATCAACCGGATTAAAATGCGTCGCTTCCGCTAAAATTTGAAGTTGCTTTTTATTCGTTAAATCTACTTGGGAAGTCTCTACAATTTGAAGTGAAACTACTCCTTTTTCATTCATAACCCAAAAAGGTCCGCCTCCCGGTTCTCCTTCATTTTTTACCATTCCACAAACGCGAATTGGTCGATCAAGCAGTTCTTTGATTTTAATAATTTTATTATCAAACGTAAATTTATTAAAATCATTTGTCACATTAATGTTTAAGTGCTCTTTTAAAAACTGAACAATTTCAATAATATGATTTTCGCCGATTTCCTGTTTTTCGATGGCTTTTAAATAACCAAAAACCTGCTGTTGAATTTTAATTAAAATACCTGCGAGTCCCTTTTTATATAATGTAATTTTATCAATATGATTTTGAATCACGTTATCAATATTCTTTATAAAAATAACATCTGAATCCAGTGCGTTCAGATTTTCAATTAATGCACCGTGTCCTCCCGGTCTAAAAACCAATTCTGCGTTTTTGTTCCGAACAAATTTATTATTAATATCTACCGTTATAGAATCTGTACTTTTATTTTGATAAGAATATCCAATATTAATTTTAGTACCGGACTCTTTTTCTATTTTATCCTGAACCAAATCAATCGCCTTTTCAAATTGAGTCTGATGAATTTCTGAAACCGTAAAATGCAGGTTTGATATTTGACCAGATGTGGCATAATGTACACACTCGTTCAAATGTTCTTCTATAGGATTTGCAATATGAGTTTGATATAAATGAAATGGCAAAACGGCTTTTGGCTTGTTTGCAAAATCAAAATAATCAGGTGATAATAATAGTTTTATGAAATAATAATTTTTGTAATCTCTCTCTAAAGTTTCAAAATCAGGATAAACTTCTCTTAGTTTTTTATCTAAAGCTTCAAAAAAAGGAAACTTATTCATCGCCACTATAAAAATAGACAAATCACTATCTTTTTTTCTGTTTATATAGGCATTTATAGTTTCTTTCTGAATATCAAAATCATTCAAAAAAGTGCTCAAAAACTTAAACATTCGGCTTGCTGCACCAGAAGCGGGAACAAATTTCTTTAATTTTAATTTCGATTTCTGAAGATCAAAAAAAATGGCATTTGCTTCAAAATCATTTTCTGTTAAATCTAAAATTCCGTTGTTAATTGTTGCCGGACTTATTAAATTACTTTTCGAAATTCCGTTTTTAAAAATTTCTAATTGCTTCAAAATAGTATCAATAGAAATTCCGTGATTGTAAATTTCCACAAAATCAGAAGATGAAAATCCGCGTTCTTTGGCAATTGTCAAATTATCAATAATGGCTGTTGCTTTTGCAAGACGGCTTTCTTTATCTCCCGAAAGGGTAATAAATGGCTTTTTATTATCGATTAAAGTTTGTTTAAAAACCGAAAAAACGGTTTCTCTTCCTTCTGCCTTATCTCTAATATCATCTTTTTCCCAAGGAACATCAATATCCGTCAGGAAAAACAAATCGTATTCATGTTCTAAGGCAGCTTCATTTAAAAGAGCATCACAAAAACCATAATACATCTCAGAAAAAACTTTGGTAACCATTAAATTGGTATCACAAAACAGGTATTTTTTAGCCGAAGAAAGTTTTTCGTTTTCTAATGCAACCTGTCCGTAAGCAATTGGAAGCATATCATCGGCCACACAAATATGCTGGTTTTCCTCCCATTTTTTTTGCAGATAATCACGTGCAAACTCAGGAACCCATTCTGTATTATAATATGAAGCAAGCTGTTTTGCCAAAGTTGTTTTGCCTGTACTTTCAGGACCAAACAAAGCAATTTTTATTATAGCTGTTTTTTGCTGTCTAAGATTTTTTTCCATTCTAAATAAGCTGAAATAGCTAAAATTGTAAAAATTAAATACTGAAGTGACAGCATCCCTAAGCCGCGATAAGCATAAAGAGGCACTACAATAATATCACCAATAATCCAAAGTGTCCAGTTTTCGATTTTTTTTCTGGCCATGTACCACATTCCTGCAAAAAATATCCCCGAAGAAATCATATCGACATAATTGTCATTTTTGATTTCGTAATCGAAATATTTATAAATGCCGAAAACTACAAAAACGGTTACAAAAAACAATATTATACCAATTATTTTTTCATTATTATTAGTCCTTGTAATGGGCAAATTGTCTTCGACAGTTCCTCCTTTTGCCCAAACATACCAACCATAAATACTCATTACCGAAAAATAAGCATTAATAATCATATCACCAATATAACCGGCGACGTATAAAAGGTAAACAGAAATTACCGTAGCAATTAAACCCGTTGGGTATACCCAGATATTTTCTTTTTTTGCAAACCAAACGCTTAAAATTCCGAAAACAAAAACCAAGGACTCTAAAACAATATGCCACAAAGGAGCATTTTTATAACTATCGAGAAAAAAATCAATCATTGGGGCTGTTGTTTTTGGTTCGTATTGTAATCTTTATTATGATTCGAAAAAATGACTGTTATTTTCAAAAGCTGTTCCTATTACTACTAAATCAGCACCTGCATTATAGGCTTTTTGAATTCCGTGCAAATCTACAATTCCTCCACCAACAATTATAGGAATTTTAATATTTTGAGAAATTAACTCAATCATTTCCAACGGAACTGCTTTCTTCGCGCCGCTTCCTGCTTCAAGATAAATTAATTTGTTGCCCAGCATTTCTCCGGCTTGCGCAGTTGCTAAAACCAAGTCGAGATTATCCCTGTTTAGCGGCTGTGTTTTACTTACCCGTGCTACAGCTGTCTCATTCCCGCTTTCTATTAAAATATATCCTGTTGAGATTACTTCCAAATTCATTTTTTTAAGAATTGGCGCCGCCTGAACCTGATATTCTATTAAATAATCCGGATTTCTTCCTGATAATAAAGACAAAAACAAAATAGCATCTGCCTGAGGTGAAATTTGCGACGGATCTCCCGGAAATAATACAACGGGCAAATTTGTTTTTTGTTTTAATTGAGCAATTAACTCTTCTAAAATGGTTGCTTGTACAATGCTTCCGCCAACAAAAATGTGTGTGGCCGGTGATTGATTTATCTTCAGCAATAAAATTTCTAAGTTTTCTAAAGCAATTTTATCCGGATCTAAAAGAATGGCAAGTAGTTTTTGTCCATTGCTTTTAGCTTGAATAATTTGCTGGTAAATGTTGGGTATTTTTTGTTGCATAATCGCCGTAAAAGTAAAAGTTTTTTAATGTAGAAGAACAATTTTGAATGAATTATATTTGCATGAAGTTTTTTTACAATTCAAAAAACAAAATTATGATTGCTACTGAATTATTAGAAAAATATGGTGCTTCGAAGAAGTTTTTTGACAAAACAGCTATCATTTTTGAAGACGGAAATTTACCCGCATATTACTATCAAATTGTTTCCGGAGAAGTAAAAATGAGCAATTATAATGATGATGGAAGGGAGTTTATTCAGGGAATATTCTATAAAAACCAATCTTTTGGTGAACCGCCTTTATTCTTAAACCAAAATTATCCGGCTAATGCGATTGCGGTTGAAGATGCTGAAATACTGCTGCTTCCTAAAAATAATTTCATGAAATTATTAGAAGAAAATCCAACTGTAAGTATTAAAATAATCGAAAACTTAGCGCAGCGATTGTATTACAAATCAGTTATGGCAGCAGAAATGTCTACGCAGGAACCGGAACATCGCGTTTTAAAATTAATGGATCACGGAATTGCTTATTTCAATTTTAAAAAAGACGAAAATGGCTATCTCATTAATTTTACACGACAACAAATTGGAGATTTAACGGGTTTGCGTGTCGAAACCGTTATTAGAACTATTAAAGCCCTGGAAAAGAAAGGTGTTTTGAAGATTATTAACAGAAAAGTATACCGATAAAAAAGTTCTTGTTTTATGATTTTAGTCATAAAACAGTGGCGTAAAGTGCATGTACCTTTGTTAATATAAAAACGAAATACCATGACACTTTATCAAACAACATTCGAAAATTTCAATAAAAATTATATTGGTTCTGCAACAATGGCTGTAATTGGCCAAAGCTGTTTAGGTGCAGCTGCAGCAATGTATATTCTTTCACACGGAACATCAATTGGGCAAATGATACAACTCGCCATTATTGTTTTGGCATGTATTTTTGTAAACACTTCTATTTTGGCACAAATGAAACATAAACTGGTTTTTAACCTCATCATTACAAGTGCTTTTTTGAGTGTTTTATTTATATTCCTTAACAGTTTTGTATTATGAAAAAACAAATAGAAAATAGAGCTGATGTTTCTTTTTTAGTGCATCAGTTCTATGCTAAAATAAGAGCTGACGCTGAAATTGGTTTTTATTTTAATACGATGATAAAAGACTGGGACGCACATCTGGAAAAGCTGACGGATTTTTGGGAAACCAATTTGTTTGCCGTAAAAAAATACAAAGGCAATCCGCATGCGGTGCATAATAAAGTAGATGCACATTTTAACGGTCAAATTACTTCAAATGAATTTGGAATCTGGCTTAATTACTGGTTTCAGACTTTAGAAGAACATTTTGAAGGCGAAAATGTAGAAACACTAAAACGTCGAGCCAGAAAAATGGGAACTTTTTTGTTTTTGAGTATGTTTGAACATCGTAAGAAGATGGCTGAAAACACTTTAGACCATTTAAACTAAGCTGCCATTGCGAGGAACGAAGCAATCCCACTTGCTAAATCGATTGTTAGTGGGATTGCTTCGTTCCTCGCAATGACACGATTGTGGTTGTTTTTCTGAAAACTGCCACTGAAAACTGCCACTGAAAACTGAGACTAAAAACTATTTCTCAAAAGCATAAACCAAAGTAAATTTTTCGTCAAAATTATCTGACTTGATTTCCTTGTAATGCACATCAAAATCTTTAATCAGGTTGTCAAAATGAAGGCTCGCTCCGGTTTGATTTTCGTTTAACGAGAAATCTTCAACCCGAATATGATCTTTAAAACTGATGCCTTTTTCATTTCTGATTTTAAAAATCGCTTCTTTTGCTCCCCAAATTACAGTGAGCTTTTTAATATATTCTTCTAAACCATTTGGATTTAAATAATTGAATTCTGTATCGACAAATTTATCGGCAATACGAAGGATTTTTTCGCGCTGTAATTCCATATCTATTCCAACAGTTTCATGGCTGATTATAATTGCTGCAAAATTGTGCGAATGCGTAATCGAAATATAATTATGGCAATCAAAATAAGGTTTCCCAAATTCATCATAATGTAAATCCTGATCTGTAAAACCCATTTCCTGAATCAACATGCGAACACTCAAAAAAGCGCGTTGATGCATTTGAGATTTCATTCCGTTTAGTCTTCGCTGCGTTTTTTCTTTTAAAACTACTTTGCTCAATAACTCTTCAAAAGATTCTGTTATTTCCCAAATTAAAAGTTTGGTCGTTTCGTTGCATTGTATGGTTTGAAATAGAGGCATTGGTTTCTAATTATGAATTATTTCTTAATTGTAAAATGTAAATAGTGAGATGTAATGCAATTTAAAAATCTCTCTGGTGTTCTAGCCCTGATGGGAGCGACATCCTTTTTCTGGCTTCTTTAGCCAGGAAAAGATATAGCGGACAGCAGGAAATAGCTCCTCACTTTCAATACCTTCTTGTAGCAAGTAAATTATTTAGCTAAAATTCAAAAGATTAAGAAATTAAACATTTCACAAATCTTACAGAAGATAGTCAAAATTAAAAAGCTATTCCGTAAATTTGCAAAAATTTTACAATTACAAATATACTATAAATGAGTACTACAACTACGCCTTTTGTGGCTTTCAAAGTAAAAGACATCTCTCTAGCGGCTTGGGGAAGAAAAGAAATTGAATTAGCTGAAGCTGAAATGCCAGGTTTAATGGCTCTTCGCGCTGAATATAAAGACGAACAACCTCTTAAAGGTGCTCGTATTGCAGGATGTTTACACATGACGATCCAGACTGCAGTTTTGATCGAAACTTTAATCGCTCTTGGTGCAGAAGTTACTTGGTCTTCTTGTAACATTTTCTCTACTCAGGATCAGGCTGCTGCTGCTATTGCTGCTGCAGGAATTCAGGTTTATGCATGGAAAGGTCTTGATGAGCAATCATTTGACTGGTGTATTGAGCAAACTTTATTCTTTGGTGAAGACAGAAAACCATTGAACATGATCTTGGATGACGGTGGAGATTTAACTAATATGGTTATTGACCGTTTCCCTGAATTGGTTCCTGGAATTAAAGGATTGTCTGAAGAAACTACAACTGGAGTTCACAGACTTTACGAAAGAGTAAAAGCCGGAACTTTACCAATGCCTGCAATCAACATTAACGATTCTGTTACTAAATCTAAATTTGATAACAAATACGGTTGTAAAGAATCTGCTGTAGATGCTGTACGTCGTGCAACTGACTTAATGTTAGCTGGAAAAAGAGTTATCGTTTGCGGATACGGTGATGTTGGAAAAGGAACTGCTGCTTCTTTCAGAGGTGCAGGATCTATTGTAACAGTTACTGAAATTGACCCAATTTGTGCTTTACAAGCTGCAATGGACGGTTATGAAGTTAAAAAGTTAAACACTGTAATTGCTAATGCTGATATCATAATTACAACTACTGGAAATAAAGATATCGTTCTTGGAAGTCATTTCGAACAAATGAAAGACAAAACTGTTGTTTGTAACATTGGTCACTTTGATAACGAAATTGATATGGCTTGGTTGAACAAAAACCACGGTGCATCAAAAATCGAAATCAAACCACAAGTTGACAAATATACTATCGCTGGAAAAGATATCATCATTCTTGCTGAAGGTCGTTTGGTAAACCTTGGTTGTGCTACAGGTCACCCAAGTTTTGTAATGAGTAACTCATTTACAAACCAAACTCTTGCTCAAATCGAATTATGGAAAAACAGCGCTGCTTACAACAATGACGTTTATATGTTACCAAAACATTTAGATGAAAAAGTTGCTGCTTTGCACTTGGCTAAATTAGGAGTTGAATTGGAAACTTTACGTGACGATCAGGCTGCTTATATTGGTGTTCCGGTTGAAGGTCCATTCAAACCAGAATACTACAGATACTAAAATAAATTTTAGATTTAAGATTGTAGTCCCGAAGCTTCGGGATTAGATTTTTTATACCTTTTCAAACCCGACAAGTTTTAAAAACCTGTCGGGTTTTGTTTTTTAATTTCTTTTTCAAAAGCATTATATTTACTGGAAATACTTTTCATGAAGCGACTTATTCTTTTCTATATAGTTCTTTTTATAAAATGTACTTTATTTGCTCAAAATAAAGATACCTGGGTTTCATTTTGGGATAAAGATTCTACACATATCGGTTTTAAAGATAAAAACGGCAACATCAAAATTGCACCCAAATTTATGGGTTTAACTTCCGCCAATAAATTTGATGATATCATAGTAGTTTCAGAAGAAGAAAAAGACAATTGGAAAAGCTATTATTTAACCAAAACCGGAAAAATAGTTGGGCGCGATAGTTTGTATATTTTCGATAATGGTCCTGATTGTGAAAATGAAGGTTTTATTCGTTTTAAAGATTATAAAACAGACAAAATGGGTTTGTTTAATGGAGACGGGAAAATCGTGATTCCAGCTGAATATAGCGACTTAACAAGAGTTAGAAACGGAATGATTATCGCTTTAAAGGGTTCCGAAAAAATAAAAGATCCGGGCGGAGATGAACATTTTAGCTGGGCGGGCGGAAAAGAATTTCTTATCGACACAAACAACCAAATTCTAATAGAAAATTTCGGTTATAATGACGAATTGAATTTTTATTCTTTAGAAAAATCAAAAGAGAAAAATCAGGATCCGATAAGAGATAATTTTCTTGGAACTGATGGACAATATTACTCGTTTATAAATTTTGATAAAGAATTTAAATCATGGTTAAAAAATAGTTTGCTTGCTGATTTATCCAAAGACAATTTATTGAAACACTCTTACGATAAAATCACGTATTGGAAAGAACAAGAAGAAAACGGATGGATCTGTAAACCAAAAGCCGATTTTATGAAACTAAATTACAAACGCATAAAAGCCAAATTACTAGAGCTAAAACAGGCTAATTGCAAATATGATATTTCCTCAGAAAGTTTAAACCGCTTTATTTATGAGGCCGAAGAGTATGATTCATATTTTGATAATTGCCGTCAGCCTAAAGACTGGATTAATCCTTTGAAAAATATTATTATTTCTCCTCAGAATAAAAATGATTTCGGACAAGATCATTTTGAATTTTTAAGAACGGAGAATGGATATAAACTAATAAGTGTTTCATTAAGAAAAGAAGAATTTAAATAAAATTATATTGAAATTGTTTCAGGTTTCAAGTTTCAGGTTTCAGGTTCTACAGCAACTTGAAACTTGAATAATAACACAAAAAAATTGCGCAAGTTTCGGATTTTATACCCGCAAAAACCAGTCGATATTTGCATTATAAAATTGAACGAAAATGAACACACAGGAAAACATCAATTATAACCGAATTGCCGATGCAATCGATTATATCAAAGTCAACTTTAAGGAACAACCCAACTTAGATGAGGTTGCCGAAAAAGTGCATTTAAGTCCGTTTCACTTTCAGCGCTTGTTTACCGAATGGGCAGGAACAAGTCCGAAGAAGTTTTTGCAATATATCAGTGTCGAACACGCCAAAAAAGTTCTCAAAGAAAATGATAAAGCTACATTGTTTGATGCTGCTTTTGATACCGGATTATCGGGAACAAGCCGTTTGCATGATTTGTTTGTAAACATCGAAGGAATGACTCCGGCGGAATATAAAAATGGCGGTAAAAACTTAGAAATTAATTTCAACTTTGCCGAAAGTCCGTTTGGGAATATTATCGTTGCTTCGACCACTAAAGGCGTTTGTTTTATGGCTTTCGCCGAAGATGAAGAAACCGGATTTGAAAATTTAAAACACAAATTCCCGAATGCTGCATTCTCCAGAAAACTGGATTTATCGCAACAAAATGCTTTATTTATTTTCCAAAATGACTGGAGTAAATTATCTGAAATCAAACTGCATTTAAAAGGAACGGATTTTCAATTGAAGGTTTGGGAAACTTTGCTAAAAATCCCAATGGGGCAGCTTTCTACTTATGGAACAATTGCACAACAAATTGAGAAACCAAATGCTTCAAGAGCTGTTGGAACGGCAATTGGCAGTAATCCTGTCGCTTTTTTAATTCCGTGTCATCGCGTAATCCAATCTTCGGGAACCTTTGGCGGTTATATGTGGGGAAACACTCGTAAAACAGCTATTATTGGCTGGGAAGGAGCCCAAATAAACCCATAAAAAAATCTCAATCTAAAATTATTATGCAAAATATACAATCAAAAATTGCTTCTCTTAATTGGGAAAGCATCACCGAATCTATGCACGAAAATGGGTTCGCCATTATCCCGAATGTACTCAATAACGAACAATGTGAAGACTTAAAATTCGATTATGATAATCCAACTTTATATCGAAAAACAGTTGTTATGGAGCGTTATCGATTTGGTTTGGGCGAATACAAATACTTTAATTATCCGTTGCCTGATTTGATTCAGACAATCCGGACTTCTATTTATCCTAAACTTGCGCCAATTGCAAATGCCTGGATGAAAGCGCTGAATATAAACATCGCTTTTCCTGAAACACATGAAAAACTACTCGAACAATGTCACGCCAATAATCAGCTAAAAGCAACAGTTTTGATTTTAAAATATGGCAAAAGCGGCTTTAATACTTTGCATCAGGATTTATATGGCGATGTTTATTTCCCCATTCAAATTGTGCTTTTTCTAAACAAACCGGATGAAGATTTTACCGGCGGCGAATTTGTTTTAACGCAACAAACGCCCAGAGCGCAATCTAAAGCAATTGTTTTGAAACCTAAAAAAGGTGATATTTTGATTTTTACAACAAATTTTAGACCTGTAAAAGGAACAAAAGGGTATTATCGCGTAAACATGAAACATGGCGTTAGTGAGATTCATTCCGGAGAGCGACATACATTAGGAATTATTTTTCATGATGCGTTGAATTAAGGTTCAGAGGTGCAAAGTTGCAAAGATATGTGCTCACAAAAAAACCTCTGAACTTTTGTCCCTCTGAACCTTTGTAACTTTAAAAAACATGATTCAACATCTAGAAATTTCAGATTTAAATCTCCGAAATAAAATTAAAAATACGGAAATTTGCTTTGGTGGAAACCGAAAACTAAAAATCTACGGAACTTTAAAATGCTCTTCGGGTAAAAGAATGAAACGAGAAAATCGGGTTTTCTTTTTATCTGAAAGCGAAGCAAGACAAAATGGTTTCAGACCTTGCGGACATTGTATGAAAACCGAATATCAAAACTGGAAAAATGGACTTATTTAATCCCGAAACTGACGAAACGACAAATCTGCTTCCTAAAGACGGAACTGTAAATTATTACGGGAAACTATTTTCCAGAGAACAATCTAATCATTATTTAGATGTGCTTTTAAATACTATTGAATGGAAAAATGATGAAGCCATTATCTTCGGAAAATTAATTCTTACGAAACGAAAAGTGGCTTGGTATGGCGATTCGGGTTTTGAATATACGTATTCGAATACCACTAAAAAGGCACTTCCGTGGACAAAGGAATTACTTGAATTAAAAGCTGTTATTGAACAAGAAACAGGCGAAAGATTCAATTCTTGCTTACTTAATTTATATCATTCCGGCGATGAAGGGATGGCGTGGCACAGCGATGCTGAAAAGGATTTGAAAAAGAATGGCGCAATTGGGTCGGTAAGTTTTGGTGCGGAAAGAAAGTTTGCTTTCAAACATAAAGAAACCAAAGAAACGGTTTCTTTAATCTTAGAACACGGCAGTTTATTGGTGATGAAAGATACTACGCAAACGCATTGGCTACATCGTTTACCACCGACCAAAACAACATCAAAACCCAGAGTAAACCTGACTTTTAGAACTATTGTTGAGTAAACTCATATTACTAAACCCGACAGGTTTTTGAAACCTGTCGGGTCTCTGTTGACTATGTTTTACCAGCCTTGATTCAATCCGTTTTTAAGGACTTCTTCGTATTTATCTTTATCAAAAGTATATAAATTTGGAGCTTTATGTGCGACGTTGCTTTTCTTTTCGTCGAGTTTTGTCAGGATTCCGATATTGGTTATTTTTCGGAGAAAATTTCTTCTGTCCAGCTTTTTGTCCAGAATTGTTTCATATAATTTCTGGAGTTCCGGAATCGTAAATTTCTCGGGTAATAAGTTATATCCAACCGGCATTAAATTAAGTTCAATTCGTAAAGTATCCAATGCTTTATCGAGAATTTCTTTATGATCTAAAATAAGTTTCGGCACTTCTTTATGGTCAATCCATTCTATGATTTCGTCTTTATTTACAGGTTTCGGAATTGTTTTTAAAAAGTCAACCAACGCATAATAGCCAATTGTTACAAAGCGTTGTGTAAGCCATTTTCCTTTTGATTCTTCAATCTTTAAATATTCTAAAACTTCTTCGCTAAAATGCTGATCGTTGCGTTTTATTTTTCCAAAAGTGGCAAATTGTCTCAAAAAGATCCCTTCTACGCCTGTTCTTTCATTTAAAACAGTCACAGCTGCCGTGTCAATATCCTGATCTATAGGTATAAATCCTCCGGGCAATGACCATGTATCCTGATGCGGAATTTTGATTAATAATACTTTTAACTGATTATCATGAAAACCAAAAATCACGCAATCTATCGAAAGTCCGGGTTGATAATTTTGATTATTTTCTATAATGTCTTTTAACATTTAATTTTAATTAATTACAACTTTCATTTTAGATTGGCTCTGCAATTTAATTCATTTTTATAAAACCGAGGCATTTTTCTCAGATTCAAGTTTATCAGATCTTAAAAAAACGGCTTCAAATAAATAAGTGTTAAAATCACAATTTTTACTTAAAAATATAAAACAAATTAAAAAAATAAGTACATTGCGTCATAATAACACATTAAAATCGTAACTTGTTGTTTTTTCAACAAAAGACACAAAAAAAAGGTAATTACTAAGGAAATTTATGTAATTGATCGTTTTATTGTTACAAATCTGTAACAAAACATGAAAGTAGTAGTCTGTTATATTAGGAAAGTTAAATTGATTTAATATGAGCATTTCAAATCTGGAAAAACTGAACAAGAAGCTTATGAAGAGAATATACTCTTCTTTTGGATTAGTATCAAAAAATGATCTTTTAGAAGCTTCTATAAAATATAGTGAAGAGCAGGAGAAAATTTTCAATCAAATGATTGTTGAAACTGAGGCAAAAGATAAAAAAGCAAAACGCGAGGCTTTTGATAAAGCGTTATATGCATCGTATAAAGGAATTGGCGCTATGGATTTTATAAACACGGTCTTGAAATAATTCAGAAACGCTTATAAAATCCATAACGCCAATTTTAATTGACTTCTGTTTATTGTACTAATTCAAAGTCAGATCTTAATTTAATATCGGCAGACGAAGTTCCAATCATTACTTCAAAATCTCCCGGTTCTGCATTCCATTCTAATTTATCATTGTAGAAAGAAAGTTTTTCTTTGTCAATTGTAAATTCAATTGTTTTCGATTCTCCTGCATTTAATTTTACTTTTTGAAAATCTCTTAATTCTAAAACCGGTCGAACTACAGATCCAAATTTGTCTTTTAAATACAATTGTACTACTTCTTCTCCGGCTACTTTTCCAATATTTGCTAATTGAAATGAAACTTTAATGGTTTCGTTGCTTTTTATTTTAGTCGAAGATAATTTCAAATCTTTATAACCAAATTGTGTATAACTCAATCCGTATCCGAAAGGAAATTTAGGTGAGTTTTTTAAATCGATATAAGCTGAAACGTAGTTTTTTGAGTCTTCATCTTTTGCCGGTCTTCCGGTACTGAAATGGTTGTAATAAATTGGCACTTGCCCAACTTCTCTCGGGAATGTCATTGGCAATTTTCCAGACGGATTATAATCTCCAAATAAAACATTCGCGATTGCATTTCCTGCTTCTGTACCTAACCACCACGTATATACAATTGCCGGAACGTTATCTGCTGTCCAGTTAAAAATAAGAGGTCTTCCTGCGTTTACCAAAACTACAACCGGTTTTCCTGTTGCCTGAATTGCTTTTACTAAATCTTCCTGAACGCCCGGTAAATGTAGATCGCTTCGGCTTTTTGCTTCACCGCTCATATCGCGTCTTTCACCAATACTTAAAATAACAATATCGGCTTGTTTTGCAGTTGCAACGGCTTCTGCAAAACCATCTTTATTATCTCCGTCTACTTCACAGCCTTTTGCATAAAGCAATTTGGTGTTTTTGCCGACTTTATTTTGTAAACCATCCCATTGTGAAACGACCCATTTATCATAATTAACGTCCGGTAATTCTACAGACCAAAATCCCATATTGGCTTTGTATTCTTTTACCATTGGTCCAATAAATGCGATTGTTTTTACATTTTTAGAGATTGGCAATGTTTGGTTATCATTCTTTAATAAAACGATACTTTTTTGAGCTACTTCAAGCGCTGCTTTTCTGTTTTCAGGATTACTCAGGGTTTTTTCGGCTCTTTTTTCATCTGAATATCGGTATGGATCATCAAATAATCCTAATTCATATTTTTTACGAAGAATACGTTTTACAGCATCATCAATTAAATCGATAGAAACTTTACCTTCTTTTACTAATTCGGCTAAATTATAACGGTACGCATTACTTTCCATATCCATATCACTTCCGGCTGTAATGGCAGAAAGTGCTGCAGCTTTAAGATCTTTTGAATATCCGTGTGCTACCATTTCGCCAATAGAACCCCAATCTGAAACTACGAATCCCTGAAAGTTCCATTTTCCTTTTAAAATATCGCGTTGTAAATGTGCATTTCCTGTAGCCGGAATTCCGTTTAAATCATTGAATGAGTTCATAAAAGTTGCTGCACCTGCATCAAGAGCGGCTTTAAATGGCGGTAAATACGTTTCGAACAACATGCGTTCGCTCATATCTACGGAGTTATAATCTCGTCCGCCAACTCCTGCGCCATACGCTGCAAAGTGTTTTACGCACGCCATAACGGAGTTTAAATCTCCTAATTTATTTCCCTGAAATCCTTTTACTCTGGCGTAAGCTATTTTAGAACCTAAGTAGGTATCTTCTCCGGCGCCTTCCATTACGCGTCCCCAACGTGGGTCACGACCAATATCTACCATTGGTGCAAATGTCCAGTGAATTCCGCTTGCAGATGCTTCTGTAGCCGCAACTCTGGCTGCTAATTCAATGGCTTGCAAATCCCAGCTCGCTGCTTCGGCCAACGGGATTGGAAATGTTGTTTTGTATCCGTGAATTACGTCCTGACCAAATAACAACGGGATTTTTAAGCGTGATTGCATCGCCAATTCCTGATATTGTCTGGTGTATTTTGTTCCGATGATATTCAACATCGAACCAACTAAACCTGCTTTTATCTCCGCTTGTTTGTTTGGGTTTATGGTGATTGGTCCTGTTGCAGAGTTATCTCCGGTATATTGATTTAACTGACCTATTTTTTCTTCAATGGTCATTTTTTTCAATAAAGCATTTACTTTCTGATCGATTGTTTCTTGTTGAGCGATCGCAAAAAACGACACCATCAACAAGGCAAATGTGGTTAATTTCTTCATGAATTTAATTTTGATTACCAAACGTAAGTTGCCACTGCACCAGCGTTTAAGGTAGTTGAAATTTGTTTTTGATTGTATTTTATATTGAATGATTCTGCTGAAGTTCCGTCGTTTTCGACAATTAAAACGATTTGTCCTGATGGCGTTTTAAAAGCAACATTGTGTAAATTACCTGCAATATTACTTTCGATTCTAACAGATCCTTCAGGAACAAATTTAGAAGCATGACCTATAATATAATATCCTACTTCTCTTTTAATATTTTGTGCCTGATCGATCATTAATGCGCCTTTACAGGTCGAACATCCGCCTGGCGTAAATGGTTTGTAATATTCGTCATTTGCCAATCCCCACGAAAGCGCGTTTACGCTCCAGTTACGCATTGAACCAATTACAACATTTTTTACGCTCCATTTTAAATCAGATTCGAAACTGCTTTTTGATCCTGTATATTGTTCTGTAAAATATAAATCTTTGTTTGGATATGCATTGTGAACTGTTGATAATGCACTAATATCTCCTTCGTATAAATGGAATGCTGAACCGGCAACAAATGGCAATGCTTTCGGATCGTTTAAAATCGTTAAAGGATATTCCGGTTTGTTGCAATTGTGATCGTAAACCACAATTTTGGTTCTAATATTCGCTTTGGCGAATGCCGGACCTAAATTGTTTTTAATAAATTCCGCTTGTTGTTCTGCAAGCATCAATAAACTTGGGTTATTTCCCGGATGCAATGGTTCGTTTTGTGGCGTTATCGCATCAATTACAATTCCCTGTGCTTTCATTGCCTGAATATATTTTACAAAATATTCGGCATAAACCTGATAATATTTTGGCTGTAAACTTCCTCCTTTTGAGCTTCCGTTGTCTTTCATCCAAACTGGCGGTGACCACGGCGAACCCATAATTTTTATTTTAGGATTTATCGCTAAAATTTCTTTTAACAAGGGCACAACATCTTTAAGATCTGGTCCCAGATTAAAATGTTCCAGTTTTAAATCTGTCTGGCCTTCCGGCATATCATCATACGAAAAAACACTTTCATTTAAATCAGAAGCTCCAATGCTAATTCGAAGATAACTCAACCCAATTGCATCTTCTTTTCTGGAAAACAATTCCTGAAGCAATGCTTCTTTTTTTGCTTTATCCAATTTTAAAATTGCCTGAGCGCTTCCTCCCGTTAATGAAAATCCGAAACCTTCGATGGTTTGAAATTTCTGAGAAGGATTTACTTCAATAGTCTGGTTTGCGTTGGTTTGTGTATTAAAAATCAAATCATTTTGCTTTTGAAGTTTTGAAGTCTCGTCGGTTGTTGTAATCCACGATTCTGCTTTACCGGAAGCTGATGCTGAATTTTTTGAAGTTCCACATTTTATCTGAACTGCAATTAGCGGCAATAAAAGTAAAATCTGAAGTTTTTTGTTGATGTTTTTCATTTTTAATGTATTTCTATTAAAACGGGCAAATGATCCGATGGATATTTTAAATCTTTTGAATCACTTAATACTGCATGTTTTTGAACTGTTAACCCGCTATTTTTAGAAATAAAAATATAATCTAATAATAGTGTTACCGGCTTATTATGTTCAAAATCATTAAAAGTTCCGTATGGGCCAAAAGGTTTTTCTACTGAAACATCTTTCGTATCATTCATTACTTTTTTTATTTCGGCAATTTGAGGCGTATCGGGTTCTGAATTAAAATCTCCCATCAGAAAAACGGGATAATTTTTAGTATTGAACTCTTTTATTTTCGAAAGCACTAATTGTACTCCTTTTACTCTTGCCTCGTTTCCAACATGGTCGAGATGCAGGTTAAAAACCCAAAAAAACTTTTTTGTTTTTAAATCTTTAAAAAGAGCCGACGTACAGACTCTGTTACAAGCAGCATCCCAACCTCTGGAAACTACATTAGGGTTTTCCGACAACCAAAATGTATTTATTTTATCAACCTGAAAACGATCTTTTTTATAGTAAATCGTACAGGCTTCTCCTTCTCCTTTTTCTTCTCGTCCAATTCCAAATTTGTTATACTCAGACAAAGCCGAAGCTATATCAATAACCTGATTTGGAAGTGCTTCCTGAATACCAAAAATATCAGGACTGTAAAACTTTATTTGCGATGTGAAAAAATATTTTCTGTTTGCCCAGGCATTTTCTCCATCTGAAGCAACATCTAAACGAATATTATAGGTCATCATTTTTAAATTCTGACCATAGAATGAACCACTAACAAAAATTAGGATTACGACTAAATAAAACGCATTTACTTTTTTCATTTTTAAAAATTTTAATTCGGTAAAGCTACCATTTCATTAGCCTTAAAGAAAAAAATTAACTCCAAAAATAATGTTAATTAAAAATTCAACTATAGTCAATATTAAAGACAACATGTGTATACGGTTTAAAATTTTATTCAATAAAATAATTCTACCAACATTTAATCTGCCAACATTTAACTCCTACGGAGTATGGTTTTATTTTTTAGGTTGACTTTTTTTGGCTTCAGAGAATTCTAAATAATTCAAATTGAAACCTCCTTTATCAAAAACTACTTTGATTTTATTTGTTCCTTTTTTTAATTCAATTCCTGATAAAACAATTGTTTCCCATTTGTCATTATTTCCTGTTTTTGAAAGCGAAATTGGTTCTGATTTTTTGCCATTTTCAATCTCTAAATGAAGTTTGCCTTCTGCTTCGCCAGAATAACGAATTGCTACATTGTATACGCCACTTTTTGCAGCTTCAATGGTGTATTGCAGCCATTCTCCATCTTCAATAAAAGAAACCTGATAACCGTTTGAGCCTGAATCTTTGCAGGGTAAAATGTCGACACCATCATTTCGCATCGTATTGCCTTTATTCCATTGATCAAATTTTCCGGTTTCGACTCTGTAATTCACAAAATCTTTGTCTGAATATGCTTTTTCATTCGTTCCTAAATCATAATGCGTTGCCGCAATTTTTCCCGGAATTCTGTGTTTTTTATACGGTTTTGTATCATTCGTCTGCACTTGTCTGAACATGGCATCAATTACATCCGGTTTTACGGTTACATTTTCCATTTTGTAATTATCCGCCATTTTCATCAATGCTTTTTTAGCAAAATCTTCCGATGGTTTTTCTCCGCCGTCTTTCCAGTATTTTAGTAAAACATCATACTCCGGAATTTTGGTTACAGAAGTTACTCCGGCAATATTTTCAATTTTTTTCATTGGCCAAAAAGCCCATCCAATATTGTTGGTTTCTACTAATGTCAAGGCATCTTTAAACCAAACATTTGAGTTTTCTCCACTTTCTCCCAACCAGATCGGAACGTTGTATTGCTGTCTGTAATCGAGCATTTTCTGGATAGAAGCTGTTGTATTGTAATTCCAGTATTTATGAAAACTCAACGCCATATTTTCATCCCATAAAGGAAAAATTCCTTTGTAATTATTTCCCCAGCAATTTCCTTCAATAAAAATTAAATGGTTTGTATCGACTTCACGAATTGCTTTTGTCACCTGAACCATCAAGTCTCTTAAAGGTCCGTTTGAGTTTTCGTCGCAGCCATTTTTATTGGTTCCGGTAAAATTCCAGTTTGGTTCGTTGATAATATCGTAAGCCCCAATCCATGGATTGTCTCTGTATCTCGAAGCCAGTTTTTTCCAAAGTGCAATCATTTTTTTCTGATTGGCATCACTTTGCCATAAGGATGGTTTTGTAGTGTCGTAATCAGAAATTGCAGCATCATTTCCCTGACCTCCGGGCGTTGCATGCAAATCCAGAATAAGGTAAATTTTATTCTCGGCACACCATTTTACCAAATTATCTGTCATGGTAAAACCTTCTTCAATCCAGGTTATTTCACCATTTTTTTCCTGCTCAATTGGCGGTGTATATAAATTGTAATGCATTGGTAATCGAATGGAATTAAATCCCCATTTTGCCAGCGAATCAACGTCTCGTTTTGTAATTCCGTTTGCTTTATAGGCTGCATAAAATTCTTTGGTTCCTTCTTCGCCAATTACGTCCTGAATTTTTTGTTTTATCATATATTGCGGACTTGCAAAAGGCTGTGTTTGTAACATATAGCCTTCCTGAACCATCCAGCCCCCAACGCCTAATCCTCTTAATATTATATTTTTTCCGTTTCCATCAACAATTTTCTGTCCGTCTCTGTGTAAAAAACCTTGTCCGAAAACTGTAATTGAAACTAATAGCTGTACTGTTATAATTATTTTTTTCATCTGAAAAGTAATTTATTCTATCTTTTTATTTCCATATATAAGTGCCAACGGCTCCGGCATCCAGCGTTATGGCTACCCATTTGCCATTGTATTTAATATTGAAGGTTTCGTTTGCCGATCCGTCATTTTCAACAATTAATACTTTTGAGCCTGATGGTGTTAAGAATGCAACGTTCTGTAAATTTCCGCTGGTGTTACTTGCAATTCTAACAGAACCTGCCGGAACAAATTTTGACGCATGGGCAATGATATAATACGCCACGTTGCGCTGAAAATTATCGCTTGAAGTTATGGTTATCGCGCCTTTGCAAGTCGTACAGCCGCCTTGTGTATGTGGCTGAAAAGACGCGTTATTGGCTAAATTCCATTCTAAAGCATTTCTGCTGAAATTTCTCATTGAGCCAATAATGACATTTTTAAGATGCCATTTTAAATCTCCTCCAAAGTCTCCGGTTGATGCTGTAAATTGTTCTGTGAAATAGATGTTTTTTGTTGGATAAGCATTATATACATCTGAAAGTGCACTGATATTTCCCGCATATAAATGAAAAGCCGATCCGTCTACAAAAGGAAATGCAGCGGCATCTGCTAAAATTTCTTTCGGATAATTTGCGTTGTCACAATTGTGGTCGTAAGCAATAATTTTTGTGGTGATATTGGCTGTTTTGAAAGCCGGACCTAAATTATTTTTAATAAAGTTTGCCTGTTCTCCTGCAGACATATACATGCTTGGATTATTTCCGTCGTGCAAAGGTTCATTTTGAGGCGTTACGGCATCAATTGTAATTCCTTCTGTTTTCATTTGCTGAATATATTTTACAAAATATTTAGCGTAAACATCATAATATTGGGTGTTTAGTTTTCCTCCAACAAAGCTGTTTTTATCTTTCATCCAAAGTGGCGCTGACCACGGTGTTGCCAGGATTAAAATTTTAGGATTAATGGCTAAAATTTCTTTTAATACTGCAATTAAATTTTTGTCTTTTTCTAAACTAAATTTAGCAAGATCTAAATCAGTTTCTCCGGTTGCAAGGTCATTATAAGTAAAAGTATCTGCGCTTAAATCTGAAGCTCCAATACTGATTCTGATATAACTTATTCCTATTGAATTTTCGGCAGAGCCAAATAATTCCTGTAAAAGTGCTGTTCTTTTTGTTGTATTTAACTGGTTGATTACATCTACACTTCCTCCTGTTAACGTATATCCAAAACCGTCGACTGTCTGGTATTTTTGAGAAGCGTCTACTTCTATATTTGAAAACGTATTAGTTGTTGTTCCAAATCCTATTACTCCGCTTTGCTTTGCCAATAAAACGCTTTGATCTCCTTTTGTTAACCAAAAATCAACATCATTTGTAACGGTAACGGGCGGCGATACCGGAGGATTTTCAACAGTATCGTTGGATGAGGAGCATTTTACCTGAGTAAATACTGCTGCCGCAAAAAACAATACTTGTATGGCATTTTTAAGATTTGGTTTCATTTTTATAGTTTTTTAGTTTGTCGTCAAGTCTAATATATAATGGTTTGTATAGCGTGTGACGGAATGGTTATTGTGGTTTTTAAAGTGCTGCCGGTTAAATTGTATACAACATCTTTATTGGATTGGTTCATGACAATGGTGACGATTTTTCCATCTGTGTTTTTAAATGATGTACTCAATAATGTTTTATCGCTGATGGTTTCGTTTATTCTTTTAGCATCTGGTCGAATAAATTTTGAGAAATGACCAATATAATAATACATTGGCGTAAAGATTAATTCATCTTTTGTGGTGTCTGCGTGAATTGGTGCAAAGCAGAAATTGCCAACATGATTTGGTCCTCCGTTTTGGTCTAAAAGAATATTCCAGTCTGTCCAGCCAACGGTTCCGTTATTGAAATCGTTGATCATATTGATTCCGTATCGTTCTGCATTTCCCCAAAACTGAAATTTTGAAGCATCAAATTTTTCGATACAGCCTTCTGTAAATAGCAGATTTTTGTTTGGAAATGCTTCGTGAACTTTAGCTACTGATTCAAATTTTGGAGTTCCGCCATTCCAGGTTTCATACCAGTGAAATCCAATTCCCCAGGCATATTTTGAAACTTCAGGATCTGAGAAAACCAAATTGGCTCTTTTTTCTAACATGTCTCCGCGATTGTGATCCCAAATAATCACGTTTTTAGCACCAAGTCCTTCTTTTTCTAAAGTTGGTCCAAGAAAGTTTTTCAGGAAATCTCTTTCGGCTTCGGGCGTATAAATGCAGGATTCCCATCTTTGCTTTGCCATTGGTTCGTTCTGAACGGTTAATCCCCAAACCGGAATTCCTTCTTTTTCGTATTCCTGAATAAATTTAACATAGTAATTTGCCCATGATTGTGCAAACTCTGGCAATAAAACGCCGCCGTGCAAAATATCATTATTGTCTTTCATGAAAGCTGGGGGACTCCACGGACTAGCAAATAAAGTTAATTTCCCGCCGGCAGTTTCTATTGCTTTTTTAAGTAATGGAATTCGATATTTTCTGTCGTGATCAATATTGAAGGTTTTGAGGTCTTTGTCGCCTTCGGTAATATAGGTATAACTATCGCTGCTAAAATCACAGCTATGTATGTTGGTTCTGGCTAATGTGTAACCAATTCCTTTGTTTTTGTTGTAATAGGCAGTAAGAAATTCCTGCTGTTTTTTTGGCGATAATTTGGCAAAAACTTCCGCACTTGCATCTGTAATTGCGCCGCCAATTCCCAGAAAAGTCTGGTCTGTTTTTTCAGGATCTATTGTAATCGAAACTGTTGATTTTGTTTGCTGTGATGTTGAAATGAAATTATTTGATAATGATAATTTCAGGTTTGTGTTTTCGGCAGTGGTATATACTGCTATTTTTTTATTTGTTTGGGATGCAGATGCTAAAGAATTATCTACGCCCTTTGATGAAGAACAACTTATTTGTAGAACTAGTATTGATGCTATTAAAATTCTATTGATGGTTTTCATTGTACTTTCAAAAAATGATTAAATTAAGTTGAGGGTTCAATTGGATGATTCAATTTGAACCCTCGTATTTAACTACAAAATATTAATAAACAAGTGTTTGTATAGCATGCGCAGGTATTTTGACTACTGTTTTTTGAGCTGCTATAATCAAATTATATGTAATTTCTTTGTCAGATTGATTCATGACAATTGTTGCCATTGTTCCGTCGGTATTTAAAAATGAAGTACTTAATAAAGCGCTTCTGCTTACGGCTGTGCTTACTCTTACTGCATTTAAGTGTATGAATTTTGAAAAATGTCCGATGTAATAATACGATGGTGTATAAATTAATTCACCCGTAGTTGTATCAGCATGAATTGGCGAAAAACAGAAATTTCCAACATGATTTGGTCCTCCGTTTTGGTCTAAAAGAATATTCCAATCTGTCCAGGCAGCAGTTCCATTATTAAAATCATTAATCATAGAAATACCATATCTTTCTCCGTTACCCCAAAATTGATATTTTGCGGCGTCAAATTTTTCGATACATCCTTCTGTAAACATTAGTCCTTTGTCCGGATATGCTTCGTGCACTTTACCAACATTATCAAACATTGATGCGCCGCCGGACCAGTTTTCGTACCAATGAAAACCCATTCCCCAAACGTACTTTGAAGCTTCGGGATCAGAATAAATGACATTGGCTCTGTAATTCATTAAATCACGATTGTGATCCCAGACTATGATTTTTACATTGCCCAGTTTTTCTTTTTTCAAAGTTGGCCCAAGAAAGTTTTTAATAAAATCTCTTTCGTCTTCTGCTGTATAAATACAAGATTCCCAGGTTTGAACTGCCATAGGTTCGTTTTGAGTTGAAGTTCCCCAAATTGGAATTCCTTCTTTCTCGTAAGCTTTTATAAATTTGGCATAAAAATTTGCCCATGTCTGATAATATTCCGGCAATAATGTTCCGCCTTTTAAAACGTTTTTATTGCTTTTCATAAAAGCATTTGGCGACCATGGTGCAACATAAGTGGTTAATTTTCCACCGGCAGTTTTTATGGCTTGCTTTATTAATGGAATGCGATATTGTCTATCGTGATCAATAGAAAAAGTTTTTAAATCTTTATCTCCTTCTTCGATATAAGAGTAGCTTCCACTGCTAAAATCAGAACTTTGTATCGTGGTTCTTAGCAATGAATAGCCTATACCTTTTTGTTTATCGTAGTAGGCATTTAAAAATTCCGTTTGCTTTTCTTTTGAAAGTTTAGCAAAAATTTCGGCACTCGCATCAGTAATAGCACCCCCAATTCCCATAAAGGTTTGAAACTTTTTAGATGGTTGTACAAAAACAGATGATTCTGTTTCTAAAGGTTGTTTTGATGCTGAAAAAGTTAAATTATCTGTAGATGTTAATCTTAATTTTGAATTTTCGGCTGTTGTATAAACTGTTACTTTTTTTCCATTGGTTGTAAATTCTTTTTTTGTTTTTGGCTGCTGTGCAAATGCTGTCAGCGAAAACAAAAAGCATAGAATCTTAAAACTATTTTTTTTCATTCTTCCCTTATTATTTAAAATTGAAGTTTTTTAAAGAAACTCTTTATCTGTAAAAACACATTCTAATCGTTTAAGGATTTAAAAATAGCCCATACTCATAGTGATTATGGGCTATTTACAACCAAACTTAAACTTAAACTTTATTTTTATTTCTTATTGATAATGAGGATTTTGTTTCAATTTAGTACCATTAAGTTCTGTGTATGGTATTGGGAAAATTTCGTCAGTACCTGCATCAAAACCTCTGTCAGATAGTGCTGCTGCTGCATCTCCCCATCTTACTAAATCAAAAAATCTATGTCCTTCACCAGCTAATTCAATTCTTCTCTCGTTTTTAATAGCTGCTAATGATACGGGAACAAGTGGCGCATGCGCTCTGTTTCTAACGGCGTCAAGTAAATCCTGCGCTCTTTGTCCTGTCGCTCCTAAAGCTTCTGCCTCCATTAAATACGTATCAGCAAGTCTGATCACATAAGAGTTTTGTCTGTAGTTTAACTCTGAGTTACCTCCTCCTGTACTAACATCTGATTTTCTTGGAAGATATTTATTCAGGAAGTAACCTGTATCCTGGTAAGCTGGAATATAATCTGCTTTGCCAGCTGCTTTTAAAGCTTTTAAATCAAGAATAGTTGCTCCAAATCTTGGATCTGTTTTAATTACATCATACAATTTTTGAGTCGCCACGTTGAAAGCCCATCCTGCAGGAAGATCCGGTGCATCTGAACCTGCCGGTCTTGTATAACCTCTAGGTCCAACCATAATATTTAAAGAGTTTCCTTCGTCTTTTCCATTCCCCCAGAAAGTCCAATCTGAGTTACCGGCAGCACTATGCGATACTTCTATTATAGACTCTGCATTAAATTTATTTGTAGTAATCCATAAATCACTAAAATTAGTCAGTAATTTATTTCCGTATTGATTAGGTTGTCCCGGAGTACCGTTTACTTGTGCTAAAACTGCAGCTGCTTCCGGTTTTTTATCTTCAAATAAATATACTTTTCCAAGTAGTGCCTGAGCGGCTCCTTTATTAAATCTTCCGGCTTCTGTTGCACGATCAACTGTATTAGGTAAAGCAGGAATTGCTTCTAATAAATCTTTTTCTATTTGTGCATAAATAACTTCTGGCGCAACTTGTTCAGGATCATAAATAGTTTGAGTTGTTAATGGCACTAAAACTAATGGAATGTTTTTAAACAATCTTACTAAATTAAAGTAATAGAATGCACGCAATGTTTTTGCTTCTGCAGCAAATCTAAGTCTTGCATTATTATCCATAGTAGCTGCAGGAAGTTTCTCTAACAGCAAATTTGCTCTTGAAACACCTTGATAATGATCGTTCCAGTAACTAGCGGGAATAATAATTGAAGAAAGTGAGTGCGTAGAGAAATTCTGAATTCCATTTCCATCCGTAGCATTTCCTCCACCTGCATAAAAATCATCTGATCCTGCATTTAGCATTGCTACTAAATTTTCGAAACCACCGGTGTTTTTTCTCAACGGATCGTAAGTTCCCATTAAAGCAGCATAACATTGTTGTTCGTTAGCAAAATAGGTGCTTGTATCAAATTTTCCCTCTGGATTAATGGTCACGAAATCTTCAGAGCAAGATCCCAGAACTGCCATTGCTACAGCAATATATATGTATTTAAATTTTATAGTTTTCATAATTCTTTAATTTTTTAAAATTGAACGTTAGCTCCCAACAGAATAGATCTTGCTTGTGGATAAACTCCTTTATCTACCCCAAAAACCTGACCTCCAATTTCCGGATCATATCCAGTGTATTTTGTAAAAGTGATTAAGTTTTCTCCTGTTACGTAAAAACGGATTTTATCTGAACCAATTTTAGATGATAAATTAGTTGGAAGTGTGTATCCAAGCTGAACAATTTTTAAACGTACGTAATTTCCATTTTCAAGATAAAAATCAGACATATTACTGAAGTTTTTATTTGGGTCATTACCAGTCATTCTAGGATAATCGTTTGAAGTTCCTTCTCCTGTCCAACGGCCTAAAGCTTCTGTTTGGTAGTTTGCATTTGGTACATCAAGTCTTCTTAATCCCTGGAAAATTTTACTTCCTGCTGATCCCTGAGCAAATGCCATGAAATCAAAACGTTTGTAATCAAGGTTTACAGTAAGACCAAATGTATACTTAGGAATATTTGTTCCTAAAAATTGTTTGTCATCATCATTTATAGCACCATCGCCATTTGAATCTACCCAACGGAAATCTCCCGGTTGAGCATTTGGCTGAATTAAACCTCCTGAAGCATTTTTGTATGCTGCAACTTCTGCTGCGTTTTGAAAAATACCTGCTGTTTTATAACCATAAAACTCGTTGAATGAATGACCAACTTGTGTTCTTGTTACTGGTCCCATTGATTGAAAAGTAGCATCTCCAACAATAAAATTAGTAGATGATCCTACGTAAGTGATTTCATTTTTTAAGTAAGCAACATTTGCATTAACTCCTAAATTAAAATCACCAAGTTTTTTCTTGTATCCTAATTCTACTTCAATACCACTGTTGTCCATATCAGCAATATTTGCAGAAGGCGGATCAACAACTCCTACGTATCCCGGAATTACAACGTTTCTTAAAATTCCTTTAGTTGATTTTTTGTAGTAATCAACAGCAAGTGAGAAATCATTAAAAAGTTTTGCATCAAGACCTACAGTAGTTTGAGATGTTTCTTCCCATCCTAAATCGGCATTTGGTAAAGTAGAGTTTCCATAACCTGTTGTAATGTCACCATTTGGTCCAACAGAATAGTTATATCCTCCTACTACTAAAGCTCTGTATTTAAAATCGTCGATATTATCATTACCAACAACTCCGTAACCTCCACGTAGTTTTAAACTATTCACTACATTGTTTTCTTTCCAGAATGCTTCTTTTGAAAGTACCCATCCTAAAGAGAATGAAGGGAAAACTCCCCATTTTTTATTTTCACCAAAACGAGTTGATCCGTCACGACGAACAATTCCTGTGAAAAGATATTTCTCCATGTAATCATAATTGGCACGTAAAAACAATGAAGATAATTTGTGCTCAACAAAATCACTTGCTCTGTTTACTCTGTCTGTTTGTGGAATGTCAAAATTAAAAGATGCATCTTTATAACTTGTAATTGGCAAACCAAACATACTTACTCCAATAGAACCACCAATGTTTTCTACATAAGCTCCTTGTCCTGCTAAAATGTTTACCGTATGATCTCCGAATTTATTAGAATATGTTAAAATATTTTCAAGAGTCCATGCAAGAGATCTGTTATTATCCTGGCTGAAATTATTTCTATCCGCTTTCATGTTTGGATTTAGGTAAAACATCGGTGTAAAACCTTCTTTACCCCAATACGCTAATTTACCACCAAGCGTTGTTCTGAATTTTAAATGTGGAGTGATGTTAGCCTCTAAATAAGCATTTCCAACAAAATCATCTGACCATTCGAATTGACCTAATCTTGTTTGGATATAACCTAAAGGATTCGTCATTTCTTGTTGAACCACAGGAGAAATTCCGTAAGGATTTCCATTAGCATCTCTAATAATACCTGCATTTGCATAATATCCAGTAGTATTTAATGCTGGGTTTGTCTCCACTAACGGAGTAATCGGGTCTAAGTTAATTGCAGAACTTAAAGGACCTCCAAACTCACTGTTTGTATTTCCAATACCTTTCGTTTTTTGGTGTGTGTAACCAAAAGTCTGTCCGAAAGTAAAATAGTCAGAAATTTTATGTGTTGAGTTTAAACGGAAATTTTTCTTTGTATAATTCGAAATATCTGTTGCAACAATACCTTCCTGATCCTGAATACCGAAAGAGGCATAAAAAGTAGATTTTTCACCACCTCCGCTAATGCTTAATTCGTGTGTGTATCTAAAAGCTGAATCATTAAAAATTGCATCCTGCCAATTAGTTCCATTACCAAAAGATGCCGGATCCGCATATTTTTTTGCACCACCATCACGTACAGATCTTTCATTCATTAATGTAGCATAATCTGTAGCATTCAGTAATTTTAATCTTTTAGCCGGACCAGATGTACCTGCAAAACCATTATAATTTACAGAAATTTTTCCTGATTTTCCTTTTTTAGTCGTAACCAAAATAACTCCTGTCGCAGCACGAGTACCATAAATTGCAGCAGAAGCAGCATCTTTAAGCACCTCGATAGATTCAATATCGCTTTGATTGATAAAACCAATTGCATTTGCATCTACAGCAACACCATCAACAACCCATAAAGGATCATTTCCTCCTTCTCTAAAAGTAGTTATACCTCTAATACGCACTTTTGAAGCTGCACCAGGCTGTCCGGAAGTAGCTGCAACAGTAACACCTGCTGCACGACCTTGTAAAGCTTGCTCTACACGTCCGTTTGGTACTTTTTCAAGATCAGCGGCTTTTACACTCGAGATTGCTCCCGTTACAACTGATTTCTTTTGCGTTCCATATCCCACAACCACAACTTCATTTAATGTTTGCGATTCTGGTTTTAATTGAATTGTAATCTTTGTTCTCCCATTTACAGCTTCAGTTACCGGAGCGTATCCAATAAAAGTAACTGTTAAAACACCGTTTGAAGCGGCCTGAATTTGGAATTTTCCATCAAAATCTGATGCCGTTGACTTTGTTGTTCCTTTTAATACAATAGTAGCACCCGGAACCGGCATTCCACTTTCATCAGTTATAACTCCATTTACTGTGACATCCTGAGCCACAGCTATAACCGAGAATAACAAAGACGAAACACAAAAAATAAGTAATTTTGTTAATTTCATTTTTCTAAAAATTTTGGTTAATTAATTAGTAATTTGATGCAATAATAATGTTATTTTTTTACTATCAACAATTAAAATTCATTACAAAAACACATCAAATTAAATTTTATTACATTACAAAAACCGATCATTTTTTTTATAATCATTTGATATTTAAATACTTAAATAATAAATTACAGATGTTATGAAAATGTTAATTGCAAAAATAAACACTACAGTTAGGTAAGATTGCTTATTTTTATATAAAAAAGTACCTTCTACAACGAAATAGTATGTTAATAAACGCACTAAATAGCTGTAAAACAACAATTTAAATATAAAAAACCGAAACAAGCTATAAAAATTATGAAATTGAGAAAATCATATTTTATTATTATTTTTTTTACACTATTCACAATTACACTTTTTGGGCAGGTTAAAAATATTGGACTTCCGGATGTGAGAAATTACAAACGAAATGAATATAAAGGAGGCACACAAAACTGGAACATAGATCAGGATAAGAATGGAAATCTATATTTCGCAAATAATAGTGGTCTTTTACAATTTGACGGCTCTTCATGGCGACAATATCCATTGCCAAACTTAACTTCGGTAAGATGTTTGAAAATTGATGATTCCGGAAAAATATTCGTGGGCGGTTATAATGAATTTGGTTATTTTAAACCAAATGAAAAAGGAAAACTAGAATATACTTCATTATCTAAAAAAGTAGACGCCAATAAAATCAAAATAATCGATTTTATCTGGAAAATACATTCTTTTAACAATCAGGTAATCTTTCAGTCGTTTGCAAGAATATATATTTATAAAGACGGAAAGCTATCTATATTAAAAGCTCCAAAACGATTCCAGTTTTCATTTATAGTAAACAAAAAATTATATCTGCAGGATGAAGAAAAGGGAATTTTAGAATACCGTAACGGTCAATTGTATTCTTTACCAAATACAACCTCCCTAAACAATACCGAGGTTTGGGCGATGTATTCAATCTCCAAAGAAAAAATATTAATTATAACACTGGATAAAGGTCTTTTTATCTATGAGAACAATACAATCAAACCGTGGAATACTGAAGCTAATAATTTCATTAAAAAGAACAGTTCGTTAGGCGGAGTCATTATAAAAAACAACTTTATAGTTCTAAACTCCGTTTTGGATGGCATTATAATTTGTGATTTTAACGGAAAAATTATTCAGCATATCAACAGAAAAAAGGGATTACAAAACAATACTGTTTTAACCTCTTTCATTGATAATAAAAATAATCTGTGGCTGGGCCTAGATAATGGTATTGCTTTTATAAATGAAGGTTCGCCGTTTACTTATTTTGGTTTTAGTTATGATATTAGTACTGTTTACGCTTCTGTAATACATGAAGGCAATTTATATGTAGCAACGAATCAAGGTGTTTTCTACCATGCCTGGAACAACGATACTAACAGTTTTAAAGAAGATATTTTTAAACTTGTTGAAGGAACAACAGCACAATCATGGAACGTTCAGGTAATTGACGGATTGCTTATATGTGCAAATAACAGAGGTGCATTACAAATACAAGGTGACAGGGTAACGAATGTAATCGATTCAAAAGGATATTTTGGATTCAAAAAAATTCCCGGTAAACCCGGATATTTAATTGGCTCAAATTATGATGGTTTTGCTATTTTTCAAAAAACGCCAAACGGGCTGGTATTTAAAAACCAAGTCGCCGGATTTGACAAGTCTTCAAATAGTTTTGAGCTCGATCAATCTTATTTATGGTTAAAGAAAGATGAGTCTATTTATCGTATGTCTTTTAGCAGTGATCTCACGAGATTTTCATCTATCAAAAAGATAAATCATTTAACTTCAAAATATAAAAACATCGGAAGCATTCAAATGATCGATAATAAAATATACTTTCAAACTAATAATCATTTTTATAAATACTCTGAAGAACAGGATATATTTTATGAAGACAAAAAAATGTCGGATTTGTTTAAAAATATCCCTGTAATAAATAGTTTAAGTGAAGATTCTAAAGCAAACTTATGGTATGCTTTTGATGAGTCTCTTGGCGTTTTGATGAAAAAAAACAATCAATATGTTAACATTGTTGCGCCATTTTCTAATTTAACCGGTAATTTGGTAAGCAACTATTTATCTGTAAATACAATCGATGCTAACAATATTTTTATCGGTTTAACAGATGGTTTGGCGCATTACGACTCACAGTTACTAAATAATTTTGTAACAAAACCAAAGGCTTTTATTCGCAGCTTTTCATTTCCCGGAGACACAATTGTTCTTGGAAACAATCAAAATAAAATAGAGAATATACGAATTCCGTATTCTTCAAATCACGTACGTTTTACTTTTTCATCGCCTACGTATGAAAATCTCGAAAATGTGCAATTTTCATATCAGCTGGAGCCTTTTGATGACAAATGGAGTAATTGGTCGACGATTTCTATTAAAGAATATACAAATCTTCGCGAAGGAGATTATACCATGAATGTTAAAGTGAGAAATAGCTACGGAATACAATCAGAACCCTCGACACTTTTGTTTACTGTATCGCCGCCTTGGTACAGGCATTTTTTAGCGTTCATGGTTTATTTTATTTTCATCATCATCGCAATTTATATTATTTCGAATCGAATAAAAATGAAGATTAGAAAAAATAAATATTATGAAACTATCGAACAAAGAAGGCTTTATCTTGAAAAAGAGTCAAGAATAAGACAAGAACAATACGATCTTGAAAAAGAAATTGAAAAGCTTAAAAACGATAAGCTTCAAATCAAAATCTTAGCAAAAGATAAAGAACTGGTGAACAACTCATTGCAGGTTGTAAAGAAGAATAAAATTTTAAACGGGATTATTCATAAACTTAAAGAAATCGATATTGAAGCTCTTGATGATTCGACTAAATTTCAGGTAAGTAAATTAAACAAAAGCATCGTAAAAGAGGTTAATACTGATAAAAGCTGGAAAGATTTAGAAAAGCATATTAAAAACGTTCATTTTGAATTCCTGAAAAGATTAAAGGAAAAATACCCAACTATTTCGCCGCGAGAACTTGATTTGTCAACCTATTTATTAATGAATATGTCAACGAAGGAAATCGCAGAAATCATGAATATTTCGACAGGCGGAGTTGAACTTGCCAGATACCGATTAAGAAAAAAACTCGGTTTAAATAAGAAGGAAAACTTAATTGGTTTTTTAATGAGTATTTAAAAACAAAAAAGCCATTCGTTGCGACGAATGGCTTTTTTGTTTTTATGAATTATGATTAAATATATTCTAAAGTTCGCTCAAGCGCCATTCCTCTTGAACCTTTAATTAAAATGGTATTATCATTAATACTTGCGGTTTTAAGATACTCTGCAAAAGCATCAAAAGTTTCAAAAAAATGAACATTTTCTTTTAGATTTTTATGCTCGTAAAATGCTTTTCCAATTAAATAACAAACGGATTTATTTTGATTAGAAACTGAATCTACAATGATTTTATGTTCTTGCTGACTTTCATTTCCCAACTCAAACATATCTCCTAATATCATAATTTTATTAAGATTGTCTAATTGTACGAAATTTGCAATCGCAACAGCCATACTACTCGGATTGGCGTTGTAAGCATCCAGAATAATCTGGTTTGTTCCTTTTTTTAATAATTGCGATCTGTTATTGTCCGGTACATAACCTTCAATAGCTGCTTTAATATCGTTATTATCAACTTTAAAATAAGTTCCTATCGCAACAGCGGCATTTATGTTATTTGCGTTATATAGTCCAATTAAATTAGACTTTACATTAAAATCACTGTATGTAATACCTACAAAAGGATTTGCTTCAATCCAATTTATTTTTACATCGGCATGATCTTTATCTATACCAAAGGTAAAAGACTGAATTGATTTAGATTTCTCGATTTGAATACGATCTTCAAGATTTACAAAAGCAGTTTTATTATTTTTGGCAAGATATTCATACATTTCGCTTTTTCCTTCGATCACGCCTTCAACACCACCAAAACCTTCAAGATGTGCTTTTCCAAAATTGGTTATATAACCATAATCAGGCTGGGCAATTTCGCATAAAAATTCTATTTCTTTTTTATGATTTGCGCCCATTTCAACAATTCCTATTTGAGTTTCACTTGTAAAAGATAACAAGGTTAAAGGAACGCCGATATGATTGTTTAAATTTCCAATGGTAGCTTTTGTTTTGAATTTTTTAGTCAAAACAACATTAATAAGTTCTTTTGTTGTCGTTTTACCGTTACTTCCTGTTAAAGCAATAATAGGTAATTTTAAATAGGCTCTGTGAAATTTTGATAATTCCTGTAAAGCCTCCAAACTGTTTTGAACCAAAATAGTTCTGTCGTCTATTAAATAGGATTCATTATCAATAATAACATACAAAGCGCCTAAATCAAGTGCTTGCTGTGCAAAAATATTCGCATCAAAATTTTCTCCCTTAATAGCAAAAAACATAGAACCTTTTTCAATTTTTCGTGTGTCAATTGAAACTGATTTGCATTGCAAAAACAGATTATGAATTTCCTGAATATTCATTTATAAACATTTTTTTTATGAAGTGTAAAAATAGAAAAGTTCTAATAAAAAAATTCCAAATTCCAAACTGAAATCAGCACTGGAATTTGGAATTTTTTATATTGAAATTTCTAAAACTTAGTTTCTAGGCGATTTTCTTCTTTCAGCTTTAGAACCTACTCTTGACATTGCACATCTGAAACCGATATAATCAGTTGCCATATCCTGAGGGAAATATCTTCTTTGAGCCGGATCTAACCAGTAAGCTCTGTCTCTCCAAGAACCTCCTTTGTAAACTCTAACTTTATCATCGATTAAAGTAGTACGTTTACTAGAGTTATCATATTTTCTTACCATTTTACCTAAACTATCAGTAGTGATATTATGTTTAGGAGAATTGTACATATTTTGATCCGCTTTTGCTCCGGCTTCAGAATCTCCAAAGTCAAAATATTTAGATGATTGTTTATCACCATCTCTATAATTGATATTGTCGCTTGTACTGAAGTTTGTTCTCAAATACGTTTCATTTTCGTCAACTGGTACCTGAGCAATTTCTCCTGGAAGGTTTCTTGCAACAACTTTACCGTTACTTAAAGTATCATATTTGATATTGTCTTTAGTAATGATTTCAAGTTTACCGTCTTTACCAATTTTGTTTTTAGCATATTGATTTCCTCTATAGTAGTTAAAATCATTCGCTTCATTATCAATAATAGGTCTGTAAACGTCAGCTACCCATTCTGCAACGTTACCTGCCATATCGTATAATCCGAAATCATTTGGCGCGTAGCTTTTTACAGAGTTTGTAATATCTGCTCCGTCATCTGACCAACCTGCAATTCCACCGTAATCACCGTTTCCTTGTTTAAAGTTAGCCAATTGATCTCCTTTGTTTTTACGTTTTGCAGAACGTGTATAATCTCCGGACCAAGGATATTTCTTTTGTCCTTTATATATATTGTATTCTCTTTGTCCAACATCAGCTGCAGCAGCATATTCCCACTCTGCCTCTGTAGGAAGTCTGTATTCTGGCAAGATAACTCCGGAAGAACGTTGTGCGTACACATTTTTTTCTTCTACTACACCATCTTTATTAGCTTTTGGTCTTCTTCCGTTTGGATTTTTCTTCAATACAAGTTCTTCATTACCACCGTAAGTAGTAGATGGAGACGCTAAGTAAGCTTCTGTATTAAATAAACTTTCAGCACTAACATCTGTAGTTTTAGCACCTTTTTTAAGATATCCGTCTTTTTCAAGAACAGCTTCGTTTACACGGTCTGTTCTCCATTTACTAAATTCAACAGCTTGAATCCAGTTTACACCAACTACAGGGTAATTAGCATAAGAAGGATGTCTTAGGTAATTATTAGTCATCGTTTCGTTGTATCCTAAACGATTTCTCCATACCAAAGTATCAGGAGATGCTCCTTCATAAATATTCTTGTAATTTTCTTCTGTTGGAGGGAAAACTTTTTTAAGCCATTCCAGGTATTCTAAGTACATACCGTTCGTAACTTCAGTTTCATCCATGTAGAATGATTGAACGTGTTGTTGGGTTGGTGTGTTATTCCAATCGTGCATAACATCATCCTGTACTTTACCCATAGTAAACGTACCTCCTTCAACAAAAACTAAACCAGGACCAGCCTGTTGTTTTTTCCCTGCATTTCTAGCAGAAGTTCCATTCTGACTATCTACATCCCAACCTGTTGCTCTAGAAGCGTGGCTTGAACTCGATTTTTTGCTACAACTAGCCGTGCCCAACATCAATACCATTGACATCATTAATTGCAAGACTACAATTTTGTTTACTTTCATACTCATTCTTAGGTGATAAATTTAGGTGCTGCAATATAATAATTAACATTTAATTAGCAACATCTGTTCTAATAATTTTATTTAGCTGTTTTTTTACCAGAAAATAACCTATAGTTACGAACGCAAAAATATACTTTTTATTATTTACTATAACATGAAATACTATATTTTTACTTACTAAAATATTTTAATTTTAAATACGCTTTTAAACCCTATGAAACAAGCTCTAATCCTGTATCTTTTTTTGATTCCGTTTGTCTCATTTTCCCAGATAAATAGCAGCTTCACATTAGATTGGCAAAACAAAAAAGAGGTCAGTTTTGGCGAATACAAAATTATCATTCCTTATTTCACAGGAAACAGTTTTAGGTTCGATACTACTAAAAAAAACATAACACTCTTGCTTAAACTTGACGATTCAGGCTCCTCAAACGACAATTCTGTTTCTTTAACTAACGTCATATACGAAACAATTTCAATATCGGATTTAGGCGATTTAACACCCGAAAACATCCCTAACAAACCAAATGAAACGCTAAAAAACGTCTTATCAAGAGACATAAGGCAAACTTTTCTATCTCTCTCCCCAATTATTAGGGAAGGAAATAGCTACAAACGAATTAAATCATTTTCGTACGTAACAAACAGCAGTTCATCTAAAAGCAGCAATTCATCCACGTATCAAAAGTCAGCTTTAGTCACTAATTCTGTTTTGGCTTCCGGAGACTGGTATCGATTTTATGTTGAAAAATCTGGCGTATACAGAATTTCAAAATCTTTTTTACAAAGTTTAGGATTTGATGCCGGCAAAGTCGACCCAAGAAGAATTAAAATCTATGGAAATGGCGGAAAAATGCTTCCGCTGGCAAATAACATTTATTATCCGGATGATTTAACAGAAAACGGAATTCAGATTATAGGAGAAGAAGACGGAACTTTTAATAATGACGATTATATTCTTTTTTATGCCGAAGGAGTGAACAACTGGAACACGGAAAGCCAGACTAACATTAACTTATATGATACTAAATCATACTATTATATTACGGCAAACGGAGGCGACGGAAAAAGAATTCCCACAACAAATCAGCCTACAGGAAGCAGTACGCTGGAGCTAAACACGTTTGATGACTATCAATTTCACGAAATTGATCTTACTAACATTTTACATCTGGGTCGTTTATGGGTTGGAGAATCCTTCGATATCAATCAGGAACAAGAATTTGAGTTTAATTTTCCTAACCTTGAAACCTCGGTTCCGGTAAAAATAGAAGTAAATGCATTATCGGCAGCTTACACCACTACTTCTTTTGTTGTTTCTGCAAATGGGCAAAGTGTGGGAAATATTTCTTTTGACGCAATCAAAGCAGATTCTGAAGCTCGGTTTTATTTAAAAAACCTCATTTCTAATACTACTATATCGAGTTCAGACAATATCAAAATAAAACTTACCTATAATAATAATAGTGTACCCGGCTCAAAAGGATATCTGGATTATATTAATCTGACTGCAAAGCGAAAACTTCTTGGAACGGGAAAACAATTTAAGTTTCAGTATGATCTTGCAGGTTCAACAGCAGGAATCGCAAATTATACGATTGGAAACGCATCCGGCATTAGCCAAATTTGGGATGTTACAGACCTATATAATGTATCAAAAATAGAAAACCCTAATTTAAGCACTTTTAGCTTTAAAGCTGCTTTAGGAGAAATTCGAAAATATATCGCAATTGATGCTTCTGATTTTTATACTCCTTTAAAAGACAATCAGCCTAAAATTGCAAATCAGGATTTAAAAGGAACTATTTTCAAAAACAGTCAAAATGCATTTCAGGATATCGATTATGTAATTGTTGCGCCAAAATTTTTAGTTTCTCAAGCCGAAAAATTAGCCAATTTTCATCGTAATTATTCTAAACTAAACGTCAAAGTAATTGCATTAGAAAATATCTATCAGGAATTCTCCTCAGGAAAACAGGATATTGCAGCTATTAGAAATTGCATAAAATATATTTACGAAAACGCCTCTTCTACAGATAAAAAAATTAAATACCTGAATTTGTTTGGCGACGCTTCGTATGATTATAAAAACAGAACCACAAACAACACTAATATTGTGCCTGTATATCATGCATTAAGAAGCGATACACAAGGCGAAAGTTCGTTTGCTTCGGATGATTTTTACGCACGCATGGATCCTGATGAAGGACATGGCATTTCTGAGTTTGGCGGAATTGATATTGCCACAGGAAGAATGCTGATTTCTGATAATGCACAAGCAGAAGAAATGGTCAATAAAGTCTTAGAATATCATGATATTAAATCGTACGGAAACTGGCGAAACAACCTCGTATCAATAAGCGATGATTCTGATAAAAACGGTGATTCTACTCTGCAAGCCCGCCAAAACACACTTGCAGATCGCATTGCAACTGAAAAACCTTTTTTTAATATTGATAAAATTATTTTAGACTCTTACACGCAGGAAGCTTCTGCCGGAGGTTCAAGATATCCTAAAGCCAGAACCGATTTTTTTGATGCTTTTGAAAAAGGTGCTTTGGTTTTTAATTATTTAGGACACGGTGGCGAAGATGGTTTGGCAGCCGAAAGAATCTGGGAAAAAGCTGATGGGCAAAATTTAAACAATCAATATAAATACCCTTTATTTATTACAATTACCTGCGAGTTTTCAAGATTTGACGACCCAACAAGACCAACCGCAGGAGAATATATTTATTGGAATCCAAAAGGCGGAGCAATTTCTATGTTGACAACTATTCGTGCAATTGGACAGCCTGCTGCCGAAAATTTCAATGATACCCTAAACAAATATTTATTCGCTTACGGATCAAATCAATACTCAACCATTTCAGAAGCATTGAGAAATGCTAAAAATGAAAGCCCAAGTTCTGCCAGCAATGTTATTTTTTATATAGGAGATCCCGCTTTAATGCTTGCTATTCCGAAACCAAAAATTAATCTGACAAAAGTTAATGATATTTTGATCTCGCAAACTATTCCGGATTTAAAATCATTGTCCAAAATTAAAATTACGGGTGAAATTACAGATGAGAACAACAACCTTTTAAGTAATTATAATGGAGAATTAGCCACAGCCGTTTTCGACAAATTAATCACCAGCACAACCTTAAATAATGATGGTTATAGCCCTGCAATGTCATTTAAAACTCTTGGAGAAACCATTTTTAGAGGAAATGCATCTGTAACAAACGGGCAATTTGAATTTACGTTTGTTGTCCCAAAAGATATCAGAATCCCCGTAGATAATGGCAGAATCAGTTTTTATTCGAAGAAAACCAGCGTATTAGAGAACCAATCCGGTTATAACAGTACGATTAAAATAGGCGGAATAAATGAAAATGCACCCGTGGACAATATAAATCCAAAAGTGAAGTTATATATGAACGATGAAACATTTGTTTCTGGCGGAATTACAAATAGTTCTCCCTTTTTATTGGCTTTTTTAGAAGATGAAAACGGAATAAATACCGCTAGTGGAATTGGTCATGATATTATAGCTGTTTTGGATGGAGATGTCAGTAATCCTTATATATTAAACGATTACTATCAAACTAAATTAGACGATTACACCAACGGAAATGTACGTTTTCCGTTACGAAATTTAGAAGCAGGATTGCACACTATAAGTTTTACAGCATGGGATGTTTATAATAATCCTGTAACAAGCGAAATACAATTTATAGTTGTTGGAGATGAATCATTAACTCTGACGCACGTTCTTAATTATCCGAATCCTTTTTCGACCTACACCCAATTTTGGTTTTCGCACAACAGGCCTTACGAACCTTTAGATGTACAAGTTCAGGTAATGACTATTACAGGAAAAGTGGTATGGACAAAAAATCAGGTTATTACAACAGAAGGCTTTTTATCGAGAGAGATAACATGGGATGGAAAAGATGATTTTGGAGACCGGATAGGAAAAGGAGTATACATCTATAAGCTTACCGTTAAGTCGAATTTAACAAATAAAAAAGCAGAAAAGTACGAAAAACTTGTCATATTATAATTATATATATATTTTTACCATAAAAAAACCTAAATCTATAAATGAAAAAAATAGCACTACTATTAACCTGTTTATTAATTATTTCCTACGCAAAAGCCCAGAATATTGAAAACCCAGTTACTACCGGAGTACCATTTTTATTAGTTGCAGCCGATGCAAGAGCAGCCGGTTTAGCAGATCAGGGAGTTGCGACATCAACAGACGCTTACTCACAACAATGGAACCCGGCAAAATACGCATTTGCGACAGACGCACAAGGTCTTGCAATAAGTTATACTCCTTATTTAACAGACTTAGCCACTGATATCTCTCTTGGACAAGTTAATTATTACAACAAGATTAATGAACGAAGCGCCTTTGCAGCAAGTTTTCGTTATTTTGGTTTTGGCGGAATTGAATTAAGAGAAACAGGAGATCCCAACGAACCTACAAGAGAAGTAAGCCCAAATGAATTTGCTTTAGACGGATCTTACTCTTTAAAATTAAGTGATAAATTCTCGATGGCTGTTGGCGCGAGATACATCAATTCTAATTTAAAAATTCCTTCAACCGGTGTTGATGCATCAGCGGCAAGCTCATTTGCAGTAGACATTGCAGGTTTCTATCAATCAGAAGAAATTGCTTACAGTGATTTTAACGGAAGATGGAGAGCTGGTTTTAATATGCAAAATTTAGGTCCGAAAATAAGTTATGACAACGACGATCTGAGTTCTAACTTTTTGCCGGCAAACCTAAGATTAGGTGGAGGTTTTGATTTTATTTTAGATGATTATAATAAAGTTGGTGTTAGTGTAGAATTTACCAAACTTTTAGTTCCTACGCCTCCGGGACCAGGAACAGCTGTTGACGCCAATGGAGACGGAGATTTTACAGATCCGGGAGACACTACTCAGGCACAAGCTGATGCTGCAAATTATCAGGCTTATAAAGATATAGGATGGGTTTCCGGAATATTTAAATCTTTTGGAGATGCGCCGGGCGGATTTAGTGAAGAAATAAAAGAAGTAACTTATAGTGTTGGAGCCGAATATATGTATCAGGATTCATTTGCGGTAAGAGCAGGATATTTTCACGAAAGCCCTGAAAAAGGAGCAAGACAATTTTTCTCTTTAGGAGCAGGATTCAAATATACTTCTGTAAAAGTTGACGTTTCGTACTTATTCTCATCATCAAAAGTTAAAAATCCGTTAGAAAATACACTTCGTTTTTCTTTAACGTTTAACTTTGGCGACAAATACGAAGAATATTAAATAAAAAAAATATACAATAATAACAATCCAAATTTCTGAATTTTAGAAATTTGGATTTTTTTTCCCTTAAAAATAATGAAAGAAATAAGCGTCACATCATCATTTTTGGTATATGATTCACTAAATGAACTGCCAAACGATGTTCAAAACCTAATGAACCAGGCGATTGAAATTCGTAAAAAAGCATATGCTCCCTATTCACAATTTAGAGTTGGTGCAGCTTTACTTTTAGACAACGGAAAAATAGTTCTGGGGTCAAATCAGGAAAACGCAGCTTATCCTTCAGGATTATGTGCAGAACGCGTAGCTATTTTTCACGCCGGAAGTGTTTATCCGGAAGCAAAAATACTAAAAATGGCAATTACAGCCGCTTCAGACACGAATCAGACACAAGCTCCAATTCCGCCATGTGGTTCATGCCGACAATCAATAGCAGAATATGAGATTAAACAGGAAACCCCTATTGAAATCTATTTTATGGGCGAAATAGGCGAAGTTTACAAATCAACATCCCTTAAAAATTTGCTCCCTTTTATGTTTGATAAAAAGTTCTTGTAAAAAAAAACCAAAAAGTAGCGTTTAAATTTTAGTTCTTAAATGTAATGTCTTATTTTTGCATCCCGACCTTTCGGGCGCAAATTTGTGGGAGGAAACTATTTTGCGTTATAGGCAACAATTGATAACACAAACAAACTTTAGCAAAAGAAAGAATTCAGATGAAAGAAGTTACAAAAGAAGTATATTTAAAGTGGTACGAAGACATGCTGCTTTGGAGAAAGTTTGAAGACAAACTTGCAGCATTATACATTCAACAAAAAGTTAGAGGTTTTCTACACTTATATAATGGTCAGGAAGCCGTATTAGCGGGCGCTTTGCACGCTATGGACCTAACCAAAGATAAAATGATTACCGCTTACAGAAATCACGTGCAGCCAATAGGTATGGGTGTTGATCCCAGAAACGTAATGGCTGAACTTTTAGGAAAAGTAACCGGAACTTCTAAAGGTATGGGAGGTTCTATGCACATTTTCTCTAAAGAACACCGTTTTTACGGAGGTCACGGAATCGTAGGTGGACAAATTCCGGTAGGAGCTGGTTTAGCTTTTGCTGATAAATACTTTGAAACAGGTGGTGTTACCATGACTTATTTTGGTGACGGAGCTGCAAGACAAGGTTCATTACACGAAGCTTTTAACATGGCAATGTTATGGAAACTTCCAGTTGTATTTATCGTTGAAAACAACGGTTATGCAATGGGAACTTCTGTTGAAAGAACTGCAAATCACACTGACATCTGGAAACTTGGTTTAGGATATGAAATGCCTTGCGGACCTGTTGACGGAATGAATCCTGTAAAAGTTGCGGAAGCAATGCACGAAGCTATCGAAAGAGCGCGTCGTGGAGACGGACCAACTTTTCTTGAAATGAAAACGTACCGTTACAGAGGACACTCAATGTCTGATGCGCAATTGTACCGTTCTAAAGAAGAGGTAGAAGAATACAAAAAAATTGACCCGATTACTCAGGTTTTAGATGTAATTATGGATCAAAAATATGCTACAGAACAAGAAATTGAAGCCATTGACCAAAGAGTTAAAGACTTAGTTGAGGAATGCCAGAAATTCGCAGAAGAATCTCCATATCCTGAATTGCAACAATTATACGATGTAGTATACGCACAAGAAGACTATCCATTTACACCTCATAAACTATAAAATATTATGGCGATAAAAGTAACAATGCCTCGTTTGAGCGATACTATGACGGAAGGAACGGTAGCGACCTGGCTTAAAAAAGTAGGCGACAAAATTAGCGAAGGAGATATCCTTGCTGAAATTGAAACAGACAAAGCAACAATGGAGTTCGAATCTTTTAACGAAGGAACTCTTTTACATATTGGAATCCAGGCTGGAGAAACTGCTCCGGTTGATGCATTATTAGCAATTATAGGAAAAGAAGGGGAAGACATTTCAGCACTTTTAGCTGGTGGAGACGCTCCTGCTGCTCCCGAAGCTTCGAAACCAAAAACAGACGCTCCTGCTGCTGAAACAAAAACAGAAACTGCTGCTCCTGCAAAAGCTGCAACTGAATTACCAAAAGGTGTTATAGTAGTAACTATGCCGCGTTTAAGTGATACAATGACAGAAGGAACTGTAGCAACCTGGTTAAAAAAAGTAGGTGATACAGTTGCTGAAGGAGATATTTTGGCAGAAATTGAAACAGACAAAGCTACAATGGAATTTGAGTCTTTCAATGCCGGAACTTTATTATACATAGGAATTCAGGAAGGAAATACTGCTCCTGTTGATAGCTTATTAGCAATCATTGGACCTGCAGGAACTGACATCGCCGGAATTGCTGAAAATTATACTGCCGGAGGTACTGCAAGTGCTCCTGCTGCAGAAGAAACAAAAGCTGCCCCTGCTGCTGAAAAAGCTACAGAAGCAACTGCCGACACTTCATCAAACGGAGGAAGAATTTTAGCTTCACCATTAGCTAAAAAAATCGCTTCTGATAAAGGAATCCAATTAACCCAGGTTAAAGGTTCAGGAGAAAACGGACGTATCGTAAAAAGCGATATCGAAAACTTTACTCCATCTGCACAAGTGCAACCAGCTGCAAGTGCTGACGCAAAATCAGAAACTGCTGCACCAGCTGCTCCAAAAGTATTTGTTCCTGCCGGAGAAGTTTTCACAGAAGAGATCAAAAACTCTCAAATGCGTAAAATTATCGCAAAACGTTTGGCAGAATCTTTATTTACAGCTCCTCACTACAACTTAGTGATCGAAGTAAATATGGACGAAGCAATGGGCGCAAGAGCAACTATCAATACTGTTCCTGATACAAAAGTATCTTTTAACGATATGGTAATTAAAGCTTGTGCTTTAGCCTTGAAAAAACATCCAAAAATTAACTCTCAATGGAAAGAAGATGCTATTATCATCAACCACCACGTTAATATTGGTGTTGCCGTAGCTGTTGAAGACGGATTAGTAGTTCCTGTATTGAAATTTACAGATGCTATGAGTTTATCTCAAATTGGTGCCAGCGTAAGAGATCTTGCAGGAAGAGCTAAAAACAAAAAACTTGGACCTCAGGAAATGGAAGGAAGTACTTTTACAGTATCTAACCTTGGAATGTTTGGTATCACTGAATTTAATTCAATTATCAACCAGCCAAACTCTGCAATCCTTTCTGTAGGTGCAATTGTTGAGAAACCAGTCGTTAAAAACGGTCAGATTGTAGTTGGAAACACAATGATGTTATCATTAGCGTGTGACCACAGAACAATTGACGGTGCAACCGGAGCTCAATTTTTACAAACATTAAAACAATACATCGAAAGCCCGGTTACAATGTTGGCATAATTTTTTTGTCAGCCTGAGCGTCCCGAAGCTTCGGGAGAAGGTTATTTATATTTAAATCCCGTTTTGAGTAATCAGAACGGGATTTTTTATTTAATTTAGACCCTCAATTTCAATACCTCATAAATATGAAAAAAATATTCTTAGTAACTTTATTTCTATCTGCATTAGCTTGTCAGAAAAAAGATCCGGCAGAAAAAACAACCGCCGTTAAAGACGAACACACTTTTTCTAAAGCAGATCTTGCCGTTGTAAAACATTTGGATCTTGATATCAAAGTCGATTTTGATACACAAACCATTTCAGGAAAAGCTTCGTGGCAAATTGACAACATCAGTAAAGGAAACGAAATTATTTTCGATGAAAACACGCTAAACATTACCAAAGTAACTTTAGGCGATGATGAAAAAGAAACAAAATTCGAACTTGGTTCAGCAGTTGAATTTCACGGAAAACCACTTCATATTACAATTGAGCCAAACACTACAAAAGTTACTATCTATTATAGCACAACCAAAGATGCTGTTGCATTGCAATGGCTAAATCCACAGCAAACGGCAGATAAAAAGAAACCATTTCTTTTTTCTCAAGGCGAAAGTATCTGGTCACGCACCTGGATTCCGTGTCAGGATTCACCGGGAATACGTTTTACTTATAATGCAAAAGTTACCGTTCCTAAAGATTTATTGGCAGTAATGAGTGCTTCAGTAAATCCGCAGAAAAAGAATGACACCGGAATTTACACTTTCAAACAAGACAAAGCAATTCCATCTTATTTAATGGCAATTGCTGTTGGTGATATTGAATTTCAATCAATCGATAACAGAACAGGAGTTTATGCTGAACCATCTTTACTAAAAAAAGCAGCTTGGGAATTTGCTGAATTAGGAAAAATGGTTGGCGCAGCAGAAAAATTATACGGACCTTATCGCTGGGGACGTTATGATGTTTTGGTTTTACCGCCAAGTTTTCCTTATGGCGGAATGGAAAATCCAAACTTAACATTTTTAACTCCGGGCGTTATTGCCGGCGATCGTTCATTAACCAGTTTATTGGCACACGAATTAGGTCACAGCTGGAGCGGAAACTTAGTAACCAATGCAACCTGGGACGATATTTGGCTGAACGAAGGATTCACAACGTATGTTGAACACAGAATTGGAGAAGAAATTTTCGGTAAAAAAGAGGCTGAAATGCAAAACGTTTTAACTCGTAAAGATTTAGACGATAATGTAGCAGAATATGGCGCTACAAACCCAGATACACGATTAAAAGTAAGCCTTACGAACAGAAATCCTGACGATGGAATCAGTCAAATTCCTTATGTAAAAGGATACAACTTCTTAAAAGTAATTGAAGCTGCTGTTGGACGTGAAAAATTCGATCCGTTTATTAAAAACTATTTTGATGCGCATGCTTTTCAATCTATCACAACAGAAGATTTTGTAAAATATCTAAATGACAACCTTATAAAAGGAGACAAAGCCCTTGCTGATAAAATAAAACTAGACGACTGGATTTACAAACCGGGAATCCCTTCAAATATTACTGCAGCTTCATCTGAAGATTTTACTGCAATAGATAATATTCAGAAAAGCTGGAGAACATCAGGCGTTAAAGGATTAAGCGAAAAGATTAAATCGACAACTGAAAAACAACATTTTATCGATTATTTACCCGCAGATATCACTGTTGAAGAAATGGCTGCAATTGATAATGAATTCAGTTTTACTAAAAACGGAAACTTCGTTATTAAACGTCAATGGTTTGTTCAGGCAATTCGTCATCAATACAAAACCGCTTATCCTGCAATTGAACAGTTTATGATTGCAACAAGCAGAACCGGATCTTTAATGACACTTTACAAAGAATTAGTAAAAACTCCGAAAGGAAAAACCTGGGCAAAACAAATTTTCGATAAAGCAAAATCAGGTTATCATGCCACAACTGTTCAGGCTGTTGAAGGTTTATTGGAATAGTTTACAGTCGCAGTTTTCAGTTTTCAGTCTCAGTTTGCAGTGGCAGTCGCAGTTCTCAGTGATCCTGCAACTGAGAACTGAGACTGAGAACTGTAAACTAAAAATCCCCGATTACAAGGTGTAATCGGGGATTTTTTTATCAAAAAAACACCTCGGGAAAATTGTCCATCACATAGCGTAAATTCTCCATGTTCTAAAATCTGTGATCGTCGCATCTTTGTAATGTCAAAAGACAACAAATAAATAACAACGTAAAAATTAAATAAGATGACACGATTAACAGCATTAAACCCAGAAGAAGTAACAGGAAAAACTAAAGATTTATTCAACGCTGTACAAGCAAAATTAGGCGTTGTTCCAAATATGATGAGAACAATGGGAAATTCTCCGGCGGTATTAGAAGGGTATTTAAATTTAAGCGGCGCTTTAAGCCACGGAAAACTAAGTGCAAAAACTGGTGAATTATTAGCCTTGACAATTTCAGAAAAAAATTCATGTGAATATTGCGTAGCGGCACACACTTTTATTGGCGAAAAATTACTAAAAGCTGATGCTCAGGTTTTACAAGATGCAAGAAAAGGAAATTCTGCAGACGCAAAAACAGATGCAATTTTAAAATTTGCTAAAGTATTAGTGAGTAAAAATGGTTTGGTAAGCAACGAAGATGTACAGGCAGTTAAAAATGCAGGAGCTTCAGAAGCTGAAATCGCCGAAACTGTTGCACACGTAGCTTTGAATGTTTTAACCAACTATTTCAATAATACTGCCAATACAGAACTTGATTTTCCTGCAGTTCAAAGTTTAGAATTACAAAACTAATTTTCAAAAAAAAAAGAATATATAAAGATAGTCGTGATTTATTTCATGACTATCTTTATCATAAAAAAACGAATTATGGAACTACAAAGACATCCATTACCTCCATTTACGATGGAAACTGCTCTTCAAAAAGTTCAAATCGCTGAAGATGCATGGAATACAAAAGATCCGGAAAAAGTAGCACTTGCTTATACAATTGATACCGAATGGAGAAACAGAACTGACTTTATTAATGGTCGTGAAGAAGTAAAACAATTCCTTACTAAAAAATGGGAAAAAGAGCTTAATTATAAACTTAAAAAGGAATTATGGGGTTTCCGTGAAAACAGAATGGCCGTTAGATTCGAATATGAATGGCAAGATCATTCCGGACAATGGTTTCGCAGTTATGGCAACGAACTTTGGGAATTTGACGAGAATGGATATATGCAAAAAAGATTTGCCAGCATTAATGATTTAGCAATTAACGAAACTGATCGCAAATTATAAATAACACCAAATGAGCAGTCAAAATGTTTTTACTCTGATAAATCCGCAAACTGGAAATCTGGCTTTCAAAATACTTCCCTTTGATGACAACAGCCATTTTGATCATTTGCAGCGCAATAATTTTTTCTCTTTAATTTGGGTTACCAACGGAAAAGGAAAGGTAAAAGCTGATTTTGCCGAACATCAATTTGAAGAAAACTCGCTCCTCGCCTTTTCTCCATACCAGCCTTTTATGCTTTGTGTAAACGAACCAATTGAAGGAATTGCAATTCATTTTCATCCTGATTTTTATTGCATTCACATGCATCAAAAAGAGGTTTCGTGCAGTGGTGTTTTATTTAATAATGTGTATCAGCCGCCGTTTGTAAAAATTACAGATGAAGCTTCCGCCACTTTTAAAATGGTTTTGGATCAGATGAAAGCAGAAATTCAAAACAGTGATTTGGCACAATACGAATCGCTGGTTTCCTACTTGAAGATATTTTTAATTACAGCTTCACGATTAAAAAATCAGCAGTTAGAAGAAATGAAATCGATACCCAATTCCAAAGAGCCTTTTATACTTCAAAACCTGAAAGATGCCATCGAAGACAATTTCAAAACAAAACATTCCGCAGGAAATTATGCAGAAATGCTGAATATTTCAGCGAAAGCCTTAGCGAAAATATCCAGGAATTATTTTAACAAAACACTGACAGATCTTATTGCCGAAAGAATAATTATTGAAGCCAAAAGAGAACTATATATGACCAATAAAACGGTAAAAGAAATCGCTTATGAATTAGGTTATGATGACGAACATTATTTTAGCCGATTTTTTAAAACCAATGCAGATGTTTCGCCACAATTGTATCGGGAAACAGTAGGTTTTGGAAAAATGGAAGCCTAATTTTTATTCTTAGCCTCAATCCATTTTGCCATATATTTTGTGCTTTTTAAAGTATGATGCTGCAATAAACTTCCCATAAAATTATGCAGACGATGGCTTTCAGAATCACTTAGCAATCCATTAATTATGTTTATTAATTGAGAAGAAAACTGTTCTTTTTGAAAACAGGAATTCACAATTGCAATTCCGTTTTTTTGCGCTTGTTTCCACAGGTTTTCATCTTGATATAAAGCTGTCGCTTGTTTTGCAAACAACTCAGCTTCATTAGCAATAAAACCATTCCACGGTAAATTATCATGCATCGCTTCAGAACCAATCGTTGTAGTTACACTTGGCGTTCCGCATTGCATCGCTTCTAATAATTTTCCTTTTAATCCGGCACCAAAACGAATTGGCGCTAAAACGACACGGGCATTTTTGACCACTTCATTAGCATCAACAGCTCTTCCCATAATAAAAAAACCATTTTTAGGCTGATGCAATTGCAGTACTTTTTGAGATGGATAAGCGCCGTAAACTTCTAAAACAGCTTCAGGAAATTGCTTTTTAATTAAAGTCCAAATTGTTTCTTTTAGATATTGAACCGTATTCCAATTAGGTTCGTGAAGAAAATTTCCAATAAAAACAAAGTTCTTGCGATCTTCAAAAGAAGGTAATTTCGAAAGATCATTTTCTGCCATTTTATCAACTAAAAAAGGCAAATAATGCAGCAGTGACGAATCAATTTTAAAAACATCTTTTAAAAGTTTCATTTCAAATTCAGAAATAATAAATGACAAATCACATCTTAAAATACTGGCAATTTCACGTTTTGCAACTTCTTCTGATAATAAATCATGAAGTTCAAAAGTTCTGTTTTCTTTAAAAGCTTTTTGTCTAGCAGTTCGCAAACAATGTAAATCTTCGGTATCTAATAATCGAATAGCTTTTGGGCAATTTTCAGAAACACGCCAGCCAAATTGTTCTTCGATCATAAAGCGATCAAACAAAACAACATCCGGATTTAGTGCTGTTATAAAATCATCAAAACTCGAATTATTCAATTCGATTGATACCTTTTCTACTCCAAATGCAGCTAAATCAACCATAAAATCGCTGTCTAATGCCGGGCTTGCAAATGTAATTTCAAATCCATTTTCCTTAAAAATAGAAATCAATTGCATCATTCTGCCACCCGCCGCAGACGAATTTGGTTCAGGCCAGACAAAACCAATTATTAAAAGTTTTTTTGTTTGATTCATTTTATTTGTTTCAAGTTACAAAATAATACTATTTTGCGCGGATTTGCACCTAATTTACTGACTTTCGGTGATAAAAAACACTAATTTTGCAGTTAACTTTTTTCTATAAAATTATGTTAGGATTAAAATTAGCTACAGACCCTCGCTGGGTAAATATAGTCGAGTCGAATATCGAAGAAATTTTAACGGATCATGCCTGGTGCGAACAAAAAGCTGCTTCAAATGCCATTAGCTTAGTTACTTACAATTCTGAATTAGAAGAATTAGTAACTGAAATGCTTGTCATTGCCAGAGAAGAATTAGAGCATTTGCAAATGGTTCACGATATTATCAAGAAAAGAGGTTTAACATTGGGGCGCGAAAGAAAAGACCATTATGTAAATGAGCTTTTTAAATTTATGAAAAAAGACGGAAGCCGTAAAGATGCACTTTGCGATCGTTTATTGTTTTCGGCCATGATCGAAGCCCGAAGCTGTGAGCGTTTTAAAGTACTTTCAGAAAATATAAAAGACGAAGAATTAGCTAAATTTTACCGTGATTTGATGATTTCAGAAGCTGGACATTATACTACTTTCTTAGGTTTTGCCAGAAAATATACAGATAATATAGATATCGATAAACGCTGGAAAGAATGGATTGAATATGAAGCTTCGATCATTACTAATTACGGAAAAAAAGAAACCGTTCACGGATAAGAAAATCTTCTAATCAACTCTATTTCAAAAATATAAATAATACCACAATTTTAAATGTCAACGAATAAATTTAAATCGGCCTTATTAAAAACAGGAAAATACCTGGCAATAACTTTTGCAGTTATTCTGGGATTATTGTTTTTAACGCCTATCGTTTTTGAAGATCAGATTAAAGATCAAATCAAAAAAACGGCGAACGAAAGGCTAAGCGCAGAATTAAATTATTCTGATGTTTCTGTATCGTTTTTTCGCCATTTTCCTTCTTTAACGTTAACCTTAAATGATTTAAATTTAAACGGTTCTGCTCCGTATAAAAATGAA